>WLTJ01000242.1 GCA_009705435.1 Actinomycetota bacterium
GGAGTGACCATCGTCCAGGTCAGTCCACCAGCGTCAAGTTGATCGTTATTCTCAATGGCTGGGCGCTTAAACATGAAGCCCACAGAACCATCAGGGAGATATAGGCACACTGTCATCTCGGCGGTGCCCTCATTGGCACGGTTGCCCATCCGGAACCATCCACCCACGTTGTTGACCGGATCAAAACAGTTGATGTACATGCTTTCGTTGAAGTTCGACTCGGGTCCGAGTTCGTGCATGTATTCGTCAGCGGGATCGAGTCGTATAGCCATGCTTTTTACCGTAGCCGTTTAGAACAGCGTGAGTTGCTCCAAGGTGACCGCCACCCCAGTCACGACCTGCCAGGTGAGTTTTCGGCGCTTGCCAGGTCGCTTAACTTCCAGGCGATCTGGCCGTAGTGAGCGTGCCGCCCCATGGGCGTCGTGCACTGTGATGCTGCCGTCGCGCTCCACACAAGAAATACGGCCAAGTTGCCAGCGTCCCCGGTCTGCCCGGCGAAATCGCACCTCTTCGCCGGCTGATAGCCCGATACTTCGCAAAATGGCCGACTGTTCATCACCGGACTTCTGTGCCGCCGCCTTGGCAGCAGCGGATTTAGGGGCAGATGCTTTGGGGGGCATGCTTATGAGTTCCCGAATACTCGCGCCTGTAACTTGCGCATCCCTGTCAACCAGCGATCGCGGTCGGCTGCTTTACGTTGTTCAAACTCGGCCACCTGCGGATGCGGGAGAATGAGAAAGCGTTCGGCCTCAATTGCATCTGAAACAAAAAGGGCAACATCTTCTGGCTCAAGAACAAGGCCAGCGGCGCGCACAACATTGCTGGCAATCCCCACGCCAGGTGAGTCTCCCTGGCGCAACATATTTGTGTTGACACCTTGGGGACATAGACAACTAACGCGTACTCCGCGATCGCCGTAAGTGATTGAGAGTGATTCAGCAAAGGCCACCGCAGCACTCTTGGTGACCGAATAGGGGATTGAACCGATTTGACTCAGCAGACCAGCGGCAGATGCAGTGGAACAGAAATATCCTTGACCAGCAATCAGCCAATCCTCGAGCAGATATTTTGCTGCCCACCTATGAGCGTGGACGTTGACATTGAACGCAAGATCCCAGTCTGCTTCGGGAGTTGTCTCAAGAAGAGTTCCGCTGCCGACGCCAGCGTTGGCGAAAAAAAGATCGATACCTGAGTGACCGTCTTGCGAAAGGAACTGTCGGGCGCTTGCCACTAGTTCCTTATTGCCCTGTTCGGATGCAACATCGGCCACGACTGCCAACACTGAATTCGGGCGTGCGGCATTGAGTTCAGTGGCTAGTGCGCCGATACCCGAGGCTTCCACATCACTGACCACGACCCGCGCTCCGAGAGCGTGAAAGCGCCTAGATAGGGCATCTCCGATGCCTCCAGAGGCTCCAGTAACGACCGTTCCAGCTCCGAGAAATTCCATATCCTGATCGTAGATGGTCGGTGATGTGTCTGACGACGCTGAGGGGTGACCGATCTCGCAAAAATCATCGGGATACGATGCACATATTGAGCGCTTCCATGCGTTACTTTCTTATCAAGGAGAAGCGGAGCGATCCGACAATCCTGCAATAGTTAGTCTCAAACCAAACAAGGAGAACGCGATGACTGATCTACAGATATCTGATGTGATGACCGGCAGCGCTCTCGATGACATCAAGGTCATCTCGGTTGATGTCATCAATGGTGCTCTAGGCCTCATTGATGTAGCACTGTCGCAAATGGTGAAGCGTGAATTGGTTTCGACGAGTGAGGTCAGTGACCTATTGCTCGATGTCCGCAATTTATTGACAGCGGCAGTTCGTAGCTAAGTACCTGGCGTAGTTTGCGACATAGGTGAAGCACAAAAAATATGTGCTGCTAGCCCTGTTACTCCTTGCCCCTTCATGTGGCAGGACATCTTTAAGCCTGGGTGCTACCGACGTTGAGGCTTTGCTCAAGATTGGCATCATCGCCGATTCCTACGGTGAGATGACTTTGGGCGTCGATCCTTGGGAAGTCGTGGTATGTCGCATCCCAATATCTACAAATGATGAGATTTTCGAGCCATCGTCGGAACGGATGTCGTTGAGTAGCGACGAGATCGTCAAGCGCTTGACTCCCGTGGTGTCGTACTTCAAGCGTCACTCATACGGTCGCTATCAGCCAGTATTCAGCGCAGGGAAAGATGTCATCATCTCCGATACCGAGACTTCAGACGACTGCGCTGAACGCGCCCTTGATCAGAGCGGACCCGAGGTTCGGGGGGTGATGGTCGTCGCCGATGCTGAACATGGGGCCGACGAGTTCGGTGGATGGGGGACACCCGGAGTCGGCTGCAATGAGTCTTGTTCGGCGAGCGACACTCGTCGGGCTGTTTATGTAGGAGCGGGGGACTTTATGGACTACTGGAATGGGGACTCTCCTCTTGATCTTGTTGAGCATGAAATCGGCCATGCCCTTGACTGGCCGCACAGCACGACCTCGGCGAGCAATTCGGGTCAAGAACTTTATGACAGCGCACTTGATGTGATGAGTGACAGTTCGGCACCACGAATGGTTATTTCTACGAAGCGTCATGGTCAAGGGACTTTAGCTATTAACTTGTATGCGGCACGGTGGTTAGATGATGACCATCTGAAGATTCTAGATAGGTCACGTCGTGTGACCACAAAAGTTCAGTTGCTAGCAACGGACACAGATCTATCAATCATGGGAAAACGTTTTGTTGTGATTGTTGATGGAGTAAATAGTTTCTTGACAGTAGAACTGATCGCAGCGCGCGGTGACAATGCTCATCTCAAGTCAAACGCCGTGGTGATCCACCGAATAACGGTGACTGGAACCTCAGGGGTTGACCGTCAACAGATAGTCGTCAAGGGTGATGTGCAAGACGGCGAAAAGTGGGCGGGAAATGGGATCAGCATTGAGGTCTTATCTATTGACTCGGATGATGGCGAGATCACAGCGGAGATTGAAATGACAGTTAAGAAAGCTGTCACCAGTTAGCGCAGAAGTTTGACGATGGGGCGCACAGCAAGCCCCAATAACAAACCGACTATTGCGCCACCGATGACGTCAGATGCGTGGTGTATGCGCACAAAGGCGCGACTTGTGCCGACGACGGCCGCAAGTCCAAACCACAGTGGCGCTGACTTCTTGCCATCAAGTGTGGTGAGTACCGTGGCAGCGAATACTGCGGCACTGGCGTGGCCGCTGGGAAAACTACTCGTGGATGGAGTCCGCACTGCAAAGCGATCATCCCCACTTGTGGTGGGACGCTCGCGCTTGAAGATTCGCTTGACTCCCTGGTTGACGATCAGCGATTCAGCACCGAGCAAAGCCGAAAGTGCAAACGCTTGGGTGGCGCGCTTATTGCTCGTTGTCCCACGGGCCACAGCAATTAGATGCCAGAC
>WLTJ01000243.1 GCA_009705435.1 Actinomycetota bacterium
CCTCAGAAAGCCACTCTGGCTGCCTCACAACGGCCCCCGGGACTATGACGGAGGTCGCAGTGGTCAGCGGCACGATCTGAACTTCGTACAGAGCATCCTCAAGCAAGCCAGGTAAACGCCACATAGGTGGCGTCAGTGAAACATCGGAGGACAACTGGCAATACGCCACGAGAGCCTGCCGCCGATCATGGGAGTACACCCCATGAGACAATCCAGCACCAGCAGTAAGTTCGAAAGTATCAAAACGCACGGTGTCACCACCATGCAATAAATAGCGATACTTTTTATATACCCCAATGATGTGACCAAGTTGTTCCAATTCGGAATCACGAAGTTGTGTGACATCACTTTCAACACCCAAGTGACCAAATAAAGCTGTAGCTCCGCGAAAACTCATTGAATGTCGTCGCCCTGTCGTATGTGAACGCTCTGCCCCGATATGTGATCCCATCACCTCAGGCGGTATCAGCATGGATGCCCCACGTTGAATCAACTGACGATCCAATGCATCATTACTATCGCTCGTCCACACTCGTTCGACACGACTCAAAATTGCATGATCAATCCGTCCACCTCCCGAGGCACATGATTCAAATTCAACGCTTGGATGTAGTTCACGAAGACGATCCAACAACGCATACAAGGCCACAGTTTGGTCATGAGTTCCGGCTTTGCCATCGGGGTTACTCCCTTGTACATGCCAACGATTCATATCCCACTTCACATAATCAATGTCGTGATCGCGCAACAGCGCGTCCAATTGAGTCAGGACATGTTCAAAGGCTCCGGCATTCCACAGATCAAGCACC
This sequence comes from Actinomycetota bacterium, assembly GCA_009705435.1. Taxonomy (GTDB): domain Bacteria; phylum Actinomycetota; class Acidimicrobiia; order Acidimicrobiales; family Ilumatobacteraceae; genus Casp-actino8. Next base: position 810 of record WLTJ01000243.1, read on the forward strand.
AATTGATGACGACCGAGAATCGGCTCATAACCTTCCGTCGCCAAAACCCATTCAGGGTGAGCTCGATACAGATCACTGTCTGGATTGACCATTTCCGGCTCCACCCAAATGCCAAACTGCATATCCAAGGCCCGCACATGATCAATCAATGGATTGAGGCCATCAGGATAAACCTCGGGTGACACCCACCAATCTCCCAGACCCTGCCGATCGTTACGACGACCGGCAAACCAACCGTCGTCGAGTACAAAGCGCTCAATTCCTAGCGCTGCACCCGCGGTTGCTAATTCTTTTAGGCGTTCAATATCGTGATTGAAATAAACTGCTTCCCAAGTGTTGAGATGGACTGGACGCGCAGACAGTTCAAAACGTGGTGAGCGCCGACGCGCTTCATTGTGAAATCCCCACGATGCCGGAGTCATGCCCGAATCCGAATAAACCCCGATGACATCAACGGTGCTGAATTCATCTCCCGCATAGACACAGATTTCACCAGCATGGAATAGTTCGCCACATTGGATGTAGCGACGACCGTCAGGTAATTTTTCGGCATAGATCACATGATTAGCGCTCCACGCCGCATGCACACCCCACACTTCGCCCTGCCATTCAGAAGCCCCCGATTGCAAAGCCCAGACATAGCCAGGATGCTCGTGAGATGAGCGGCCAAGACGATTCTCGCTCGTCCACGCTCCGTACGGCCAGCGAAATTTCTGTACATCAAACTCTCGAGTCCAGCGACCGCCGAAGACGCCGAGGTCCTCAGCATGTGAAGCCAGTGGCAGAGAAACTGTGAAAGCGTCAAGCATAAATGGTGAATCACCAACATTGCGCAAAATGCAACGCGCTGTGAGCACGCCGTCGTTGGATAAGTGCAGACAAGAAACGATTTCAAGTTCGGCTATGAGATCATGGGCCACGCACTCTAAGAGAGTGCCATGCAGATCATCAATGACTTCATGCGATAGATAACTAAATCGCGGTGACCAGTGTCGTCCTCCACGGCGGTGCCCTTGCAACCCAGGCCGCCCTGTGAATGCATCGCCATGCAGTGGCACGACAGAGATCGGAGTTGTGGAGTCCATCGCTCCGAAAGTCACGGGGAACGAACCCCATGTTTGCGGAAGGTCCGCCAGCGTTTGGCCCCAATGCAAAATCGTCGGGATGCCACTTGAGACATCAACGACAACGCTCACCGTTGAACTCTTGAGATGTTGAATCATGTTCACCCCCGCCCTACTTTGTACTCACAATGAGTCATAGTCAACCCGATCTCCGCAAGAATGAGCAGATGCCAGCAGACAGTACGAGTAAACACCCCGATATTCGTGTTGATCCCATTCTTGGCACCACCGTTCATGTTGTCGGTCATCGCCAAAGCCGACCGAATTTGCCAACCAATAATGCTCCTGGCGAATGCCCCTTCTGTGTCGGAGGACAAGAAGCCCCTGAGCCCTACGAGGTCCGCTCTTTCGTCAATCGCTGGCCGGCAATGGCCGATGAACGCTGCGAAGTGGTGTTGTATAGCAGCGATCACCACGCCTCGTTTTCCACCCTGAGTGTGGATGCCGCAGCCAAAGTGATTGATCTGTGGGCACAAAGAACAAGCGCCCTGTCGGCACGCCCAGATGTGCACTATGTCCTGATTTTTGAGAATCGCGGTGCTGAAGTAGGTGCCACAATTTCACATCCTCATGGACAGATCTATGCCTACGACCATGTCCCCGATCGTCCACAACGTCTATTTGCCGCTCCTTGGAAACCGGACACCGCCGAATCTCGCAAGGTCAACACAACCCCTCTGTGGTCGTGCGTCGTGCCCTATGCCTCGCAGTACCCAACGGCAGTGACCATTGCTCCCGTTCAACGCACAAATGACCTCGCGTCTTTGTCATCTGAGCAGAGGCGCGGGCTTGCTGAAATCTTGATTGACACTTTGTCACGACTCGATCGTCTCTATGACACTCCTTTGCCGTACATGATGTGGATCAATCAGCGGCCATCTCAAGCGACGCATGATGATGCTTGGATGAGTATTGAAATTGTTTCACCGTGGCGACAATCAGGATTGGCACGATTCATAGCCGCTGCCGAAGTTGGTGCTGGCGAATACTTCAATCCGGTCGTACCCGAAGAGCTTGCTGAAAAACTGCGCCAACTCAGTCGCTGAAAGGTGCAAACTGCGGCGAGCGCTTCTCCAAGAAAGACTGCACGCCCTCTTGGAAATCAGCACCCATCACCGACGCGTTCATCATCTGAATTGAGTTCGTCGTAGCGGTATCCACATCAATGTCCCAGTCGCCGTAGACCTGCTTCTTCATCTGCGCCCAACTCGTTGGTGAACAATTTTGTGCAAGATCAGCGGCGTACGCCAGAACATGGCTCATCAACCCCTCGCCAGGTACGACCCCATTCACTAACCCCATCTGCATTGCTTCATCAGCAGTGATGACCCGACCTGACAACAGCAAATCAAGTGCCCGTGGCATGCCGATCAACTTTGGTAGAACCCACGAGGATCCATATTCACAAATCAGACCGCGTCGACTAAACGATGTCGTCAATTTGATTCCACTGGCGGCGAAGCGAAGATCACAAAAC
>WLTJ01000244.1 GCA_009705435.1 Actinomycetota bacterium
AGTCTTAGTTCCAGGTGGAGTGGCCGGTCAGACAACGCAAGCTGTGAAGAATCTGAAAGAGCGTTTGAAAGAAGCGGGCGTCACGATTCATGACATCGCTAAGACCCTTTGTTTTTTAACAGACATGGATACCTTCGCAACTTTTAATGAGGCCTATGTCGCTGGCTTTGATGGTGCACGCCCAGCGCGTTCAACTATCGGCGTTGCGGCTCTTCCATTTGGTGGTGCAGTAGAAATCGAAGCGTGGGCCTATAAGCCTTTAGCCCCTGTGAAGAAAGCTCCCGCGAAGAAAGCTCCTGCGAAGAAAGCTGTCGTCAAGAAGGCTGTTGTCAAAAAGTTGCCTGCGAAGAAGTCGCCTGCACGTGGCGCAAAGAAGTAGGTTCTTCTCATGCCTGGCGCCGTTGTCCTCATTATCGCTCTGATTTCATTTCCTATCGTCGTTGGTTTGTCAATGGCACCGGTAGCAGCATTGCTTGGCCATCTGTTGTGGAAAGACGGCGAGATTCGCAACGAGGGCAGTGAACTGCTCGAACTCAACAACTGACGCGATTGTCGTCGGTAGATCACGAAGTCATATAACTTCATGGTTGGTATGCATACCCCTGATGCTGAGATGGCGCGTTTGGCGAGTCAGGCACTGCTCTATTCGATTGATCGCATTCGTGTTGACCCACCACCTTTGGGCGCACCGAGACCATACGAAGAGTTGTTAGAACTCGTGGGGCAGACGATTACTCCAGAGGGCATTACTGGTGCTGAAGCATTACGTCTCTTCATTGAGGTTCTTGCACCATCCTCAATCGCTGTTGACCACCCGAAGTTTCTTTCGTTCGTTCCTGGTGCTCCGACTGAGGCTTCCATTATTTTTGACATGGTCGTTTCCGCCGCGAGTATTTACGCGGGCTCGTGGCTTGAAGGAGCGGGAGCGGTTTTCGCCGAGAACCAAGCGTTGCGTTGGATCGCCGACTTGGCCGAGTTTCCCGAATCAGCGGGTGGGGTATTTGTCAGCGGTGGCACCGCGGGCAATATGTCTGCTCTGATCGCAGGTCGATATTGGTGGCGCGAACGCAATCAAGGACGACATGATCACACGCGAGGTTTGATCATGGCGTCAAAGGGTGCTCATTCATCTGTCACCCAAGCCGCTCGGGCGATGGATGCTGACGTTTTGTTAGTCCCCGCTGATGATCGCGGGCGTTTGGTTAGGTCTGCATTACGTTCCACCGTCGATTCAATGTCGCAAGAAGATCGCGATCGTCTCTTTGCGATCGTTGCAACAAGTGGAACGACCAACCTTGGTGTGATTGATGATCTATCCGCGTCGGCCGATGTAGCGCAAGAATTAAATGTCTGGTTCCATGTTGACGGCGCATATGGTGCTGCCGGATTATGCGCCCCAAGTATTCGCGACAAATACATCGGCATTGAGCGCGCCGATAGTTTTATCGTTGATCCGCATAAGTGGCTTTTTGGTCCCTACGACAGTTGTGCTCTGATTTATCGCAATGTGCATGATGGTCCACGAGCGCATACGCAACATGCTGAATATCTTGACGTGTTGCATAGTGAACAAGATGAGAATGAACCGTGGTTAGAAATGAATCCTGCTGATATGGCCCACCACCTCAGTCGGCGTGCTCGTGGCCTGCCATTGTGGTTTAGTTTGGCGACACACGGGACTCAGGCATATACAGATGCAATGGAGAGAACTCTCAAGGTCACACAGCAAGGCGCTGACGAAATTCGCACGCGGCCTTATCTTGAGTTGCTCCTTGAACCAGATTTGAGCATCCTGGTATTTCGTCGACTCGGCTGGAAAGCGGCCGATTATCAGCGCTGGAGCGACCAACAGTTGTATTCCGGCGAATCATTTGTCGTTCCTAGTTCATGGAACGGTGAAACGGTTCTACGCTTCTGCATTGTGAACCCACGTACCCATCGTCAACACTTGGTTGAGATTCTTGACTCATTGGCTTCGGAAAACCCATGACCACTCCTGCTGTCGTAGCTGATTTATTGATCCATAATGCTCTCGTCGTTGCCACAGTCGATGACCAACGTCGTGAACTCAGCGGCGGTTGGGTCGCTATCACCGACGGAATCATCACTGGTGTTGGTTCATCTTTGGATATCAAACCCGATGCCCGGGAAGTGCTTGATGCCACTGATTGTTTAGTGACGCCAGGTTTGGTGAATACACATCACCACATGTATCAAAATCTCACACGTGCGAATCCACTGATGACAGACAAACCTTTATTTGGTTGGTTGCAATCTTTGTATCCACTCTGGCGCGCGATCGATGAAGAAGCGGTGTATGTCAGCGCATACATCGCTCTCGCAGAACTGGCCTTGTCTGGATGCACAACAAGTTCGGATCACCTCTATTTGCATCCCCATGGTGCTGGTGATTTGTTGTCCGCCGAAATTCGTGCCGCTCAAGATTTAGGTATGCGCTTTCACCCAACGCGTGGCTCAATGTCTCTTTCAGAAAAAGACGGTGGTTTGCCACCTGATGATGTTGTCTGCGACGACGATGAAATTCTCGCGCTCAGTGAGCAAGCGGTGCATCAGCATCATGATCGCTCATTCGGTGCAATGGTGCGTGTGGCCCTCGCCCCGTGTTCACCATTTAGCGTGACTGAAGAACTGATGATGCGTTCAGCGGAACTGGCTGAAAAGTTGGATGTTCGCTTGCACACTCACTTCGCTGAGAATGCTCAAGACGACGAGTTTTCCATCGCAACTTTTGGTTGTCGCCCGATGGAATATCTCGAGCGCACTGGTTGGTGCAGCGACCGTACTTGGGTTGCACATTGCGTGATGCCCAATCATAATGAGATTCATCGTCTCGGTGCTGCTGGCATCGGCGTAGCGCATTGCCCCAGCAGCAATATGATTTTGGCATCGGGTATTTCGCCAGTGGTTGACTTGCGTGCCGCTGGGGTCAAGGTTGGCCTCGGAGTTGATGGTTCTTCATCAGCGGACTCTGGATCAATGTGGATGGAAGCCCGGCAAGCGATGTTGCTCGCCAAATTACGCAATGGCGCGCAGGCCGGAACGGCGCGCATGTCGTTGGAGATGGGCACCCGCGGTGGTGCGGGATGTCTTGGTCGTGAAGGTGAAATTGGAGAGATCACAATCGGTGCAGTGGGTGATCTAGCGGTGTGGCCACTGACTGGCCCATCCTTTGCGGGGGCGATTGCCGATCCGATCGAAGCTTGGTTGCGGTGTGGCCCATCAGCGGCGCGGCACACTGTGGTGCATGGGCGCGTCGTGGTGCGCGATGGACAACTGACGCACTCGGCGCTTGATGAGATGCTCGGAAAACATCGCCTCATCAGTGCGCGGATTCAACAACTTCACTGACATGGTCGGCTTGCACAAAAGACCAGCTGCTG
>WLTJ01000245.1 GCA_009705435.1 Actinomycetota bacterium
GAGCAGAGCATAACGATTATCGTTTTGCTGAATGATGCCCGTGACAACATCGCCTTCGCGGTTGGCGTACTCTTCGAACTTCTTATCGCGCTCGGCTTCACGAATACGCTGACCCATCACCTGACGGAAGGTCTGAGCCATAATGCGACCGAGTTCACCAGCATCGGGAGTGTCATCGCGTGGATTGACCCAGTTGCCATCTTCGTCAATGTCGTAGGCCATGAAACTAATTTCAATAGTGTCAGGATCCAGCCCAACCTCTACTTCTTCAGCCGAACCTGGGCGACGCTTATAAGCGGTCGCCAAAGCCTCGACGATCACTTGCAATAAGGTCTCTTCAGATATATTTTTTTCATTCGCCAAATGGCGGATGGCTTCTCGCTTGTCGGCATTACTCATGACTCTGCTGACTCCTGGTCCTCGTAACTAGCTATTTCTTGTACTAACTCGTCTTGCCCTAGATCTGTATCTAGATCTTCTAGGTCGTCGCAGCGGTCTAGAAAATCATCGATTTCTTGCTCTGAGTCTGCCGTGGAAGCAGGCAAACTGCTCATAATGCCCGACTTTGATGTGTCTTTAGCGGCAGATTTCTTACTCGCACCCTTCGCGCCCCCCGCGCCAACGCCCTTGCCAGGCTTGGGTTGGGCTTGCCATACAAAAACGGTCTTAGCCCGATCAATGCGATCGTAGGGAACGACTCGTTCCTCGCCATTGGCTAGCCGAAGCAAGAAAGTCTCCACTCCCGCGGATTCGATGACTCCCGTGAGGCGACGTTCACCGTTGAGTACATCGCTCAAACGAACGGCCGCAGTCTTGCCTACTTCACGCTGGAAATGCCGAGGTAAACGCAGGTTTCTCTCCAGGCCAGGACTGGAAACTTCAAGGGTGTAGTGACCTGGTACAGGGTCATCATGATCAAGTTCACGTGAAATCAGTCTGGTGCAACGCGACAACTGGTCAACATCAATGCCGCCGGGAGATCCGGGGGGCGTATCAACGGTGATTTTGACGATTCCGCCGTTGTACTCAAGGTCGTAGAGCTCGAGACCCAAATCAGTCATCACTGGAGCAATTAACGCCTCAATTCGTTGGGATACCTGATTTTCGGACATTAATTCACCTCCATTTATGCTCATTTGCCAAGTCATTATCGAACCAACTCATCCTAAAGAATAAAAAAGACGTGGGTTTGAGCCCACGCCTTAAGACCCACCGAAATGGAAATTCTCTTCAGACTCCCTCATCATACAAGGACAACAGCCCCACGGCTCAGAAGTCACGAGGTCCGCAAGTAGCCTGAGACTATGTTGCGTTTGTCCAGCCTGTTCGTTCGTACTCTGCGGGAGAATCCTTCAGACGCCGAAGTAGCCAGCCACCAATTAATGGTCCGCGCTGGCTATATCCGCCGTGCCGCCCCCGGGGGCTACACCTGGCTTCCTTTGGGCTGGAATGTCTACCGCAATGTGGAGCGCATCGTGCGCGAGGAAATGGACGCTGCAGGGTTCCAAGAGGTCCACTTTCCTGCCTTATTACCTCGCGAACCCTATGAGGCGACAAACCGCTGGACCGAATACGGACCCAACTTGTTTCGCCTCCAAGACCGCCGGGGCGTGGACTATCTTCTCGGACCGACCCACGAAGAAATGTTTACCCTGCTCGTCAAAGATCTCTACAGCAGTTACAAAGATTTACCGCTGAGCATCTACCAAATTCAGACGAAGTTCCGCGATGAGGCCCGTCCGCGTGCCGGGTTGCTTCGTGGACGCGAGTTCGTGATGAAGGACTCCTACAGTTTTGATATTGACGACGCCGGTTTAGCGGCAAGTTACGAAGCCCATCGGACGGCGTACATCGCCACCTTTCAACGCCTCGGCTTACCTTTCGTCATTGTCTCAGCAATGTCTGGTGCGATGGGTGGATCTAAGTCAGAAGAATTCTTGGCTCCTCTTGAAGCAGGCGAAGATACTTTCGTCCGCTGCACTTCGTGCGACTACGCCGCCAACACAGAAGCCGTGACGGTCCCAACACCAACGAATCTTTCGACCACAGACTTCAGCAAACTTCCTTCAGCGACAGTGGTCGATACACCCGAGACAGCAACGATCGCCACATTGGTCGATCTGCTCAATACGCGAGCTGATCTTCAAATTGATCGTCAGTGGACACCAAGTGACACATTGAAAAATGTCATCGTGATGTTGCGTCATCCTGATGGTCGTCGTGAACCATTGGCCATCGGCGTTCCTGGTGATCGCGATGTTGACATGAAGCGCCTAGAAGCCCAAGTGGGTCCCGCTGAACCTGAAGCATTTACTGAAACAGATTTCGCCGCCTACCCAGCATTGGTCAAGGGGTACATCGGACCAGATGCTCTTGGTAGTAGTTCGCCATCAAAGATTCGTTACCTAGTTGATCCGCGCGTTCATCATGGTTCACCTTGGGTAACGGGGGCAAACAAAACTGGTCAACATGTGGTGGGTCTTGTTGCAGGTCGCGACTTCACTGCGGACGGCACCATTGAAGCCGCCGATGTGCGACCTGGCGATATGTGTCCCCAATGCGCCGCTAAAAACGGCTCAGGAACTTTGGAAATGGCTCGCGGAATTGAGATAGGTCACATTTTCCAATTGGGACGCAAATATGCCGAAGCATTGAACCTCACTGTGCTTGATCAAAATGGCAAGCAGGTCGTTGTCACTATGGGAAGTTACGGAATTGGTGTATCTCGCGCTGTTGCGGCCATCGCCGAAGCGACTCTTGATGACATCGGTTTATGTTGGCCGCGCGAAGTGGCCCCAGCCGATATTCATATCGTGATTGCTAGCAAAGGTGGAGACAACATCACTGATGAAGCAGAACGGATTGCCAGCGAACTTGAAACTGCTGGAGTGCGGGTGCTCATTGATGATCGCACCACGGTTTCACCGGGCGTGAAGTTTAAAGATGCCGAATTGATCGGCGTCCCGACAATCGTGGTCATTGGTAAAGGTCTCGCCGATGGCATTGTCGAAATACGTGACCGTTCCACTGGCGAACGTAGCGATGTGCCAATCGGTGATGTTGTGAGAACTCTGCGTCAGTTGTGTGGACGGTCAGGTATCTAAATATGAAGCTGGTGCGCGGTGTTTTACAGCACTACTCATGGGGTGACAAGCAAGCAATCCCCCAACTTCTCAACCTTGAGCCTGATGGTCGCCCCTGGGCAGAATTATGGTTCGGTACCCACCTCGGTGGATCATCGAAAATGCTTGACGTTGATGACCACGCTTCAGTGCCTCACTCGCGCGGCTCCGTTGATGAAACTGGCGGGCAATCAACTCCGTTGATATCAACATCGGGTGAGTTGCCATTTTTGCTCAAAGTTTTAGCGGCCGCCGAACCACTTTCACTACA
>WLTJ01000246.1 GCA_009705435.1 Actinomycetota bacterium
CCAATGCGCGAAGAATACCAACGCTGAGTGATCGCCAAAACTGCATCAAACAATGCGGCGGCAATAGCAAATGATGCGAGCCACCAGATACGACCGCGATTCCCCGAGGGTATGGCATCGTCAATAATCGCCCGAAAAACAAACGGCGGGACCAAGGCGATCGCCGCAGCTAAAAGAATGGAAATCAAAAAACCGATGATGCTGACCTTGTATGGGCGAGCAAACTGCCAGACTCGGGCCAGTGATGAGCGGTCAATTTTGCGACCTTTCACTGCCGTCGAATCACTCGGCATCATCATGTGAGGTCCCATACGCATAAGGGTGCAGGCTACCTCTAAGGTTTGATATGACCCGAATGAGACTTTGCGCACTAGTGATGGCGCTCATCGTCACAGCATGCGCAAGCGAGCCCCGAAATTCATCCCCAGGTACCACCAATCCATCGGTTCCGACGGTGAACGATTGGGCGACCACGCTGACATGGAAAGAGTGCGGTAGCGGAATTGATTGCTCATCACTTGAAGTGCCTTTTGACTACTCAAAACCAGACTTAGGATCATTTATTCTTCCGGTGGCCCGCCATCGCGCTACGCAACCGGCTTCCCGCATCGGGACTCTTTTAGTCAACCCTGGTGGTCCCGGCTCAGCGGCAACAGATTGGGCATCGTATGCAGTTCAAGTCTTAAGCAGTGCAATAGTTGAACGCTTCGACATCGTCGCCTGGGATCCCCGCGGAGTCGGCGGGTCAGATCCAGCAATTGATTGTGTTGACACGATGGATAATTATTTCGGACTTGATCCTTCTCCCGACAATGACAGCGAATTGGAATCTCTCATTGAGGGCGCAAAGAGTTTTGCCGATTCATGTGCAGCCCGTAGTGGCGAAATTCTCACCCACGTGGGAACAATCGATGCGGCCAAGGACATGGATGTTTTGCGCAGGGCCCTGGGCGAAGAGCAGATTTCATACGTTGGCTTTTCATACGGCACGAAACTCGGCGCGACTTGGGCCACGCTATTTCCCACATCGGTGCGTGCTGCGGTTTTCGATGGCGCCATTGATCCGATTCTTGGGTACGTTGACGATCTAATTTTACAGGCCGAAGGTTTTGAAACATCACTCAATACTTTTCTTGATCAATGCGATGCCAACCAATGTTCGTTTATGCAAGTTGACGAAACAGCGCGCCAAGCCTTTGATCGAATCATGTTAGAGATCGATAATGCCCCGTTAATATGCTGCCCCACTCGCCCACCCACCAATCAAGGTGTCGCACACATGGGCATAGGCGTCACACTTTATGCTTCGTACCGTTGGGGTGAGTTAGAGGATGCCCTATCGGCTGCTTCTTCCGGTGATGGGCAGCCTTTGCTGATGTTGTTCGACGATTATTTTGGGCGACAAGATAATGGCTTCGTTGATAATTCAATTGATGCATATATAGCAATCACCTGCGCCGACAGAGATGAGCAACTGACACCGCAAGATATTCTCGGACTTGAGTCACGCTTGCAAAATGTGGCACCACGATTGGGTGCATCGTGGATCCAAGAAATGATGATCTGTGCGCATTGGACAACGCCCACGCAAGGCGGTCTCTCACTGCGTGCAGATACAGCAAACAGAATCCTGGTTGTGGGGAGTATTGGCGACGCTGCAACGCCATTATCTGGAACAAGACAGATGGCAACAACATTGGGTTATGCGCGACTTGTCGTCAGCCAACTTGAACAGCACACCACCTATGGTTCCGACCCATGTGTCACACAGATTGTTGATGAATATCTGCTCACACTGTCAGATGGACCTGATGTCACCAATTGCTGATGTGCCTACAGAAAACTTTTTTACCGTCTAACATTGCATAGTGAATATTTCTATCCTGCGCTGGAGATCTCAACTGGTGATCCTCAGTTTGTTGCTCGCCTCTTGCAGTTCAAGTTCTGATACTGAGGTGCCCGCAAGCACCGCCCAACCTGAGACGACCGATCTAGCCAATGCAATCTCATGGGAAGCATGCGGCGATGGTCTTGAATGTGGCTATCTGGATGTTCCCATTGACTACACCGATGAGAATTCGGCAACGACATCTTTATATCTCACCAAACATATGGCGACGAGTTCGTCACAGCGCATCGGAACCCTTCTCGTCAACCCGGGAGGGCCAGGTTTTGGCGGTTCTTTTCTCGCAGAATCAGCTAACAATATTTATTCACCGACACTCCTGAGATCTTTTGACATCGTTGCTTGGGATCCGCGTGGCACTGGTCAGTCAATCCCCGCCATTGACTGCACTGATGACTACGACTACTTCTTCGCAGGCGGCGATATCACACCCGACACCGAGCAAGAACGAGCCGAAGGCATCGCGACATATAAAGAATTTACTGATGTGTGCTTTGAGAAAAATGGGGAGTTCTTGCCTTACGTCGGCACCAATAATACGGCTCGCGATATGGACATGATTCGCCGTGCACTCGGCGAGGACAAAATCAGTTATTTCGGTTTTTCGTACGGTGGTGAATTGGGCGCCACGTGGGCCACATTGTTTCCAGACACAGTACGAGCAGCTGTTCTTGACGGCGCATCTGATCCAGAGGCCGATTGGATTGATGGTGGGTTACAGCAAAACAAAGGTTTTGAAGAGGCAATTGCGACTTTCTTGGCGCAGTGTTCGGCGAATAGCACGTGTGCCTTTCATAACTCTGGTGATGCTGAAGGGGCTTTCGATTCTCTCATGGAGTCTCTTGACGAGAATGCAATTCCCACCACCTCTGGACGGCCAGATCTCACACGCGGGATGGCACTGATTGCAGTCGCCAAGGCAATGTATTCCGATACGTACTGGAGCGAACTTGAAATTGCACTTGCGGCTGCACAAGCCGATGACGGAACAGGTCTGTTATCACTATTCGACCAATATTTTCAGATGCTTCCTGATGGCTCGTACGGCAATGAACTCGAAGCATTTCTCAATATCTTGTGCGCTGATAATTCCGAACGAATGACTGTCGAAGAAGCTGATTCATATGTGCCGCAATTCCAGGCCAATGCACCTCGATTCGCACCTGGTACCACTGGTGATTACACCTGTGTGTTTTGGCCCCCCGCCCTTGACCCACGGATCACGATCACTGGTATCGGCGCAGGACCCATTGTTGTCATCGGTACAACCGGCGATCCAGCAACACCACTCGAGGGAACGCGCAACATGGCCAACGTACTTGAGAACGGGCGACTGATCGTCGTGACCGCCGATCAGCACTTGGGATATGGCGTGAACAGTTGTGTGAATGATGCTGTCGACACTTACCTCATTGACTTGGTAGTACCCGCCGCTGAACTCGCCTGCTGATATATCTTTGGCGGCAGAGGTGGGATTTGAACCCAC
>WLTJ01000247.1 GCA_009705435.1 Actinomycetota bacterium
TACGACTTTGCAACAAGACTTTATTTTGATGGCACGCGCTAAAGGTCTCTCACGGTCTCGCGTGATATTTCGTCATGCCATTCGTCCCTCCATGTTCTCATTCATCACTGTGGTGGGTCTCAACACCGGAGGGTTGATCGGGGGCGCAGTAGTAGCGGAGTCCGTTTTCAGAGTTCCAGGGATCGGCTTACAACTTGTTGAATCGGTTCTACGCGAGGATTTCCCAGTGGTTCTAGCAATAGTGGTGTTGATCGCCTTGGCTTTCGTGATCATCAACGTGCTGGTTGATATTCTTTACTCAATCATTGATCCGAGGGTGCGACGATGAGCAAAGAAACCGTTACTGTCTCTGACTCAGCAGATACTGAGATCAATGCCGCAATACAGAAAAAAATCGGATGGGGCTTCTGGCTTGCCATCAGTTGGGTGATTTTCATTACCCTGCTAGCCATCTTGGCCCCTTATCTAGACCTCAAAGATCCTCGGGGATACTTCATTAACCTAGATGGAAACGGTCGACCGCCTTATAGCCCATCTTTTGAGCATTGGTTCGGTACCGATAAAGATGCCCGCGATATGTTTTCGCGCTCGTTACACGGGGCCCGCATTTCTCTCATAGTCGGATTTAGCGCGATTTCATTTGGCTTCATCGTCGGAGGAACCCTCGGGATTATCGCCGGCTATTTCCGTGGTTGGCTTGACAAAATTATTTCTTTCTCTTTTATTATTCTCCTGTCTTTCCCCTCGCTGGTGCTGGCGATCATGCTCACAGCACTCTTGAATCGTTCCTTGTTCACAATCTCCATGATTCTCGGCATCCTCGCCATCGCTCCAGTGGGTCGTTTGGCACGAGCTAGCACATTGCAATTCTCAGATCGTGAATTCGTTCTCGCCGCACGCCAAATTGGAGCATCCGACTCAAGAATTATCTTGCGTGAATTATTGCCTAATGTCGTGATCCCGATGAGCGCCTTGGCGCTTTTAGGTATGGCCGTGGCCATCGTCGCCGAAGGGGGTTTAGCATTTTTGGGACTCTCAGTTTCGCAAGGCATCACGTGGGGTTCGCTGATTCAAAATGGATCTGTTAGCGCTACGACCCTTGAAAATGCCCCATGGATAGCGTTCTTTCCCATTCTGTTGTTGTTCCTGACGGTGCTTTCTCTCAATTTCGCTGGTGACCGACTACGTTCCCACCTTGATGTCAAGGAGTCATCGCTGTGAACGATTCTGACCCACGCACAACTACTCCGTTACTTGAAGTCAGTGACCTGAAAACCTACTTCCGTACCGAACGTGGCACGGTCAAGGCAGTTGATGGGGTCTCATTTTCCTTACAACGAGGTCAATCGCTCGGCATTGTCGGTGAATCTGGTTCGGGTAAGACAGTTCTTTCACGCTCGATTATGGGCCTCCTCGGGCGCAACAACCTGATCCGCGAAGGATCAATTGAATTTAATGGGCAAGAACTCATGGGACTCTCCGTGAAAGAGATGCGCTCGATTTGGGGTCAAGAAATGTCGATGATTTTTCAAGATCCGATGACCTCCTTAAACCCAGTCATGAAGATTGGTCGCCAGATCGCTGAACCATTGATGTTGCACCTCGGGATGAACAAGTCTGAAGCACGATTGACGGCCGAGAAGTTGCTCACTGATGTGCGTATCCCCGAACCTCAGCGTCGACTCGACCAGTATCCACATGAACTATCTGGTGGCATGCGTCAACGAGTGATGATCGCTATTGCCTTGGCATGTGGCCCCACTTTGCTCTTCGCTGATGAACCAACGACAGCCTTAGACGTGACAGTTCAAGCAGAGATATTGCAACTCATCAATGAACAGCGCGTTGACCGAAATATGTCTCTTATTTTAGTTACCCACAACATTGGCGTTGTGGCGGGAAACACCGATGTCATCGCCGTGATGTACGGCGGAAAAATCGTGGAGAAAGCTCCAACCAAAACACTTTTTTCCTCCTACAAGATGCCCTACACGGAAGCGCTGATGCGCAGTATTCCAAAATTGAAACAGGCTTCTCACACACGGTTAGCGACGATCCCTGGTCGACCTCCAGATATGGTGAACCCGCCATTAGGGTGCAATTTCGCTCCTCGTTGCGCTTATGCACGGCCTAAATGCTTGGTTGAAGAACCAGAACTCACGGTTACAGAGAATCCCGAGCACGTTTACGCTTGCTTTTACCCAGTCGGATCACCCGAATACCACGAGCGAAAGCTTGAGTTGTCCCAACGTGTCGATTCGTTATCAAAAAAAGGTCTGATCTGATGGCTGGTACCGGCAAAACCCATTTACGCAACTCCCCCGATGTTCTATTGAGCGTTAACGACCTCGTGGTTGAGTTTCCAGTTGCAGGAACTGGACTCAAAGTCAATGCAGTGAGCGGCATTTCATTTGATGTGATCAAAGGAGAAACGCTCGGTATCGTGGGCGAATCTGGCTGCGGTAAAAGCACTACCGGTCGCGCCGTCATGCAGTTACCAGCACCCACCAGTGGATCCATCGATTTCAACGGTCAAGAACTAACGACACTTTCCAAAGACGACATGCGCGACGCGCGGACCAAGATTCAGATGATCTTTCAAGATCCGATTTCATCGCTGAACCCGCGACGAAAAGTACGCGACATCGTTTTAGAACCACTTCTCGTCTGGAAGCGTGGGACCCAAGAAGAGCGAGACATTTTGGTGAACAAGATTCTTGAGGATGTCGGTATTGACCCTCAACGAGCAGCCGAGAGTTACCCCCATCAATTTTCCGGCGGGCAATGCCAAAGAATTTCAATCGCTCGCTCACTCGTGCTTGATCCACAAATGATTATCTGTGACGAACCCGTTTCGGCTCTTGATGTCAGCGTGCAGGCTCAAGTCATCAACTTGTTGGAAGACTTAAAAGCTAAATATGGTCTCACTTTGATCTTCATCGCTCATGATCTTGCCGTCGTCAAGAGCATTAGCGATCGAGTACTCGTGATGTATCTAGGCAAAATGTGTGAACTTGCCTCAAGCGAAGATCTGTACACCCGACCTAGTCACCCCTACACGAATATCTTGGTCGATTCAATCCCTGAGCCAGACCCTGAGGTCATTTATTCACCGACCGCCGTGATGGGTGAACCGCCTTCGCCTATTAATCCTCCCGCTGGTTGCCGTTTCAATCCACGTTGTCCAAATGTCCAGGACCGTTGCCGCGTTGAAGAGCCCGAGATGCGCGAAATCGCTCCCGCTCACTTTGTTGCGTGTCACAACCCATTGACCTACTGAACTAATCAGAATCATTTATTCATTGGTGTAATGAGGCGCACGCTTTTCTAGGAAGGCGAGCATTGATTCGCGGGCATCTTGAGTGTGACTGGAA
>WLTJ01000248.1 GCA_009705435.1 Actinomycetota bacterium
AAACCATTCTGATGTCACTCCACGCAAATCACGATGCTCCGGATCATCCACATGAATCAAAGTCCGCAACAGATCTCCGTCCTTAGCGCGGCGTTCATCATCGGCCGCTCCGCCCAACACGGGTCGAGGCTCACTTAAGAAAATCTGATTGCGGGCTTCAATATCAAAAATGTCGGCTGACTTGGTGATCGCCCAGAACGAATTAAAGCCAAGTCCGTAACTCTCAACCCAATGCACTGGATCTTGCTCACGCAACATCGCACACGCACGATGAAAGTACTCTTCGTCGGCGTACGCAGATGGGTCAACAAACACGTACCCCGCTTCTTCGACATTGGCTGGTTGACGATCCGACATTTTGCCCCCTATACGGTCCCTGCCCCATTTTGCCCGATATGAACGCCCAAACTGGCAGTGACCTGATCTGCACAACGCGGGCCCCAATCGTCTAATGTTTCTGATGACCCGTCAGAAACCACGAACAGGGGGGAACATGCAATCGGACACCGCTCACGCAGACATCGTTGCCACCAAAGATCCAAGCGCCTACATCACCAAGGATCGTCAAACCCTGAGAGGCAAACGTGTCGGACCTATTCTGCATCTTGCCGACGAGCGGGCTCGCCTCGCCCAATTGACATGGAACCACTTTGGCATCAAACGCCTGGGCGCCACCATCGGTGCCGAGATCAGCGGAGTCAATCTCACAACCGACCTCCCCCAGCAGGTCATCGACGACATCCGTCGGGCTCTTCACGAATTCAAGGTCGTATTCTTTCGCGACCAACCATTGACATCACAACAGCACGTCAACTTTGCCGCTCGTTTTGGCGAATTGGAAATTCACCCTTTCATCCCTTCCAATACCGGCCAGCCAGAACTCGTCCGTTTTGAGAAATCATTTGATGTCAAGGGCTACGAGAACACGTGGCACCAAGATGTGACGTGGAGAGAATGTCCTAGCCTCGGCGCCGTTCTTCACGCAATTCAAGTTCCAGAATCAGGTGGCGACACATTGTTCTGCGATATGTACGCCGCCTATGACGGTCTGACCGACGAACAACGAGAATTTGTCGATTCTCATGACGCCGAACACGATTTCGTGCAGTCATTTGGTCGTCAAGTTGCGCCCGATCAGATGCAAGCGATGCGCGAGAAATACCCAGTTGTCATTCATCCATTAGCCCCGACCCATGCCGTCACCGGTCGCAAGTACCTGTATTGCAATCCCGTGTTTCTCAGCCGAATCATCGGAGTTGACGAGGCCGAAAGTGATCGCTGGCTCACTGAACTGTGGCGCGAAAGTGACAACGTTGAGTATCAATGCCGCTTTCACTGGGAACCCGACTCCATTGCATTTTGGGATAACCGAGCATGCCAGCATTACGCCAGCAGCGACTATTGGCCAGAGATCCGCATCATGGAGCGCGCCAGCATCGTTGGCGGTCGCCCCACTCGCTAGTTTCGTCATATGGAATCTGAAGACACGTCGCCAACCGATGTAGGGCCAGTGCACGACTTCACCGTCGCTCTCGGTGGTGGACGCGGACCCGCAGGTCATCCGACGCGACCCGAGATTCAACTTCTGTCACCAGACTTCTACGCCAACTTTGACGAACTCACCGAATGGATGCGCCAAGAAGCACCTTTGTACTGGGATGACAGCACCGGCATCTGGGGTGCCGCAAGCCACGAACTTGTCTCGATGATGAGTCGTGAGTGGCATACCTTTTGTTCAAGTAAGGGTTCACGCCCCGAAAGTTCGGTCCCGTCGATGATCAACTTCGACGCACCCGAACACACGAAGCGTCGTCGCCTGGTCGGGAACGGTTTCACACCTCGCCGAGTCGCCGACCACGAACCATATCTACGAGAAAAAGTCACTCAACTGATTGATTCAGTGATTGACAAAGGCTCATGCGACATCGTGGCCGATATTGCGACTCCCCTTCCGATGTACATGATCGGTGAGTTGATGGGACTCCCCGAAGAAGACAACGACACCTTGTTGCACTGGTCGGACATTTTTGCCACTGGTGGCGAAACGATTGCCCTGGCTGATGTGCAGATGGCTGTCATTGGCTGGAACGACTACATCATGAAAAAGGTCAATGAGCGGCGTGGCAAAGATGGCCAGGACCTCGTGAGTTTGATCGTCAACGCCGAATGGGAAGGCGAAAGTCTTTCCGATGTTGACATCATGTTTGAAACGATGTTGGTTCTTGTGGGTGGAGATGAAACAACTCGTCACGTGATTTCTGCCGGGACCGCGGCTCTTCTGCAGAACCCAGATCAACTTGCATTGTTGAAAAGTGATATGTCCTTGCTGCCAAGCGCCATTGAAGAGATGTTGCGCTGGGCATCACCGATTCGCAATATGAATCGCACAGCGACACAAGATGTCATCGTCAACGGAATGCAGATTCGTGAGAATGATCGCGTCTTATTGCTCTACCCTTCGGCCAATCGCGACGCCAAAGTGTTTGACAACCCACACAGTTTTGATATCACCCGTACACCCAATGATCACGTGGCTTTTGGGGCCTACGGACGTCATCACTGTCTCGGCGCACCATTGGCGCGACTTGAACTGAAGATTCTCTTCGAAGAAATGCTCAAGCGTTTTGACAACTTGCAACTCGCTACAGATCAACCATTAATCTCACGGCGGGGCAACTTCGTTCTTGGATTGAATGAAGTACCCGTGACCTTCACTGCCAAATAACTATTGATTCAACAGTTTGTTCATTCGGTCAACAGTGATCTTGGCGACAACGGTCATTGAATCGCCACCCCGTTCACGCACTGGCACGGCAGGAATTTCATCAGACCAAATCATGGTGAGATCTTTCCATGTGCGACCATCACCCACGATGGCCCCTTCAACAGCAAGACGAACTTGCGTTGAGGACGGTGCTCCCACTTGAGGCACAGCAGTCAGTTCGAATGTGCAATATGTTGAACGAGTGATCGCCTCGTGCTCGCCCTGCGGCAGAGTGCCCATCACGATTGTGTACAACATGCCTGCTTCTTTGTGCACATGCTTCTCCTTGAAATCGGGACGGTTCTGCATCTCCATGAATGACGAGCGACTGGCGTACTTAACAATCGCCATCCGATCCCATTCCTCGGGGCTGCTCTGCGCCACGACATCGCCCATGAACGCCACATGCGCTCCGATACGCGTCAACACATCGGTCGGGTTATACAGATTGTCGGCTTCAACGCCAGAGATCCCCTCCGGCGCAGAACTATCAGCGTCCTTGACACCTTCGTAACCGGCCACATCGCGATACTTCATAAAGTTCACCATGTAGATCGGACCATCATTGTCAGGAGTCCTGGTCATCAAGTCATTGGCATAGTCAA
>WLTJ01000249.1 GCA_009705435.1 Actinomycetota bacterium
CAGAGGGTGACCATTCCCATTCGCGTTTGGCTAGGAAACCAAATGGAGACGGAAATGTGTCGGTGTTCAAAGTGGTTTCAATTTGGAAAACTTTGACACCGCTATCGATCAAAACCTTGCCCATTCGCCAGTTGCTTTTGTGCAGTTCACTGCGGTGCTGATCCATGAAACTTCGTGAATGAATCATCGTCTCGGGATTGTGATGATGACGTAGTGACTTATAAGAGGAAAGGCCTGTTGCAGTGCTCTTCCAGCCACCGTCCATGGCAACAAGGTTGATGTTGACATAGACAAGTAGATCGCTCTCGGCCGCACGCTTATTGATTTCAACATCTTCGCCGTGTGGGGTTTGCCCGAGGTAAGTCAAATTGTCGGGGTCTTCTGCATCATGTTGATACAACGTCCCACGCGGAGCGAAGGAATCGTAAATGCGATCGCCCAGGCAGTGGCGAAGTTCATCCTCGGTCATCCGGCGATGCAGCGCCAAAGCTGAAATGATGTGCACATCGTCGACGCCCGCTTCGGCCGCCATGTCGAGCACTGCCTCAATGACGCGCTGACGAATATCGGGGCGTTCCATCTTGGGTAAGGGCAAACTCACATCGTCAAAGGCGATCGTCAGCTTCATTCCTGGGAAGAGTTGCTCGGGCAAGGGGTCTTGTTCAATGGGATTGAGAAGGGCATGACGAATCGCACCGTCGACATCCTCAATGGCTGGGAGAGGTTCTGGCGCGTAGATTACGCGACTACGACCAGCAGGCAGTTTTTCTAAGGAAAAGTTTTCGCCTCGCCAAAATAAAATAGGTGGCGTGGACTTATCAACTTCTAATACAAAACCAGGACGAGGCATTAGTTGGTCTCCTTCTTTGTGCGTTCCGAAGTTGAACGCAAGTCAAATACGATTTTCACAGCACCACGACGTCCAGATGCCGCCGCATGAGCGATGGCATCTTTGTAATCATCAAGGCGATATGAAGCAGAAACGAGGCGCTCAAGTTGGCACTCGGCAGCAGTTTCAATAGCAAGATCAAAGGTGTGCTTGCGGGTTCCATCGGGCATTGATTCAGTTCCGTAGGTGTAGGCACCAACGAGCGCAGTTTCGCGATGCCATAAACCAGTGAGGTCTAAAGAAACAATGGCCGGCATGCCGAGAAGCACAACGCGACCGCGGGGACGAGTGAACTTCAAACAGTCCATAATGCTGTCTGCACTTCCGACAGCGTCAATGGTTGCATGACATCCACCCGAGAGATAATCGCCGACAACATGACAGCCAGATTCTCGGCGTACTGCACGTGATAATTCTGCGGAAGGAACGACAACGTCCGCGCCAAGAGATCGCGCTAAGGCTTGCTGATGTGGATAACGAGCACCGACGATGATCCGCACGCCTGGCACGTAGCGCCGCAAGCCAGCGATTGCACAGAGGCCCATCGTGCCCGCTCCGAGAACCGCCACTATCGGTGTTTCTCCTCGCTGAAGTGCGATTTGTACCGCGGGCCATGTCGCCAAAGCAGCGTGAATCCCTCCGGCTGCAGGCTCAACGAGAACGGCTTGTTCATCGCTCATTGCATCAGGGACACTGTGTAACTGACTTTCGTGGGCAATGAGTTCACTGGCCCAACCGCCGCCTGTGGAATGACAAAATCCAGTTTGAATACCCGGCTCGAGATGACCACCGACTAGGTGCGCATAATCGTCGCCATCTCCTGGGGCGGCACCTTCAAAGGGGAGTGGAAGACCACGACATGCGTGACCAAGTACAGGTTCAAGAACGACACGGCGACCATCATCACAATCGGCTACAACTTCGTGACCTGGAACAAAGGGGAAGGAGACCCAATCGTCAAAGTACGTCGATGCGTGGCCTTCAACAAGCGACAGATCGCTTCCACAGATACCTGTGAGACGCGGTGTGATGCGATGCCAACCCTCTGCATTTGGGAGTTCGGGCGCAGATTCATTGACTAATGAGAGTGGCCCAAATTTGGCAGCCCCAAGAGCACTGATCGGACTGACGAGGCGTGCCACGGCAAACTTGGTGTTGCTACGAGTGATCTTCAGTGCTTTCATAATCCCGACCGATACGACGAGCGCTTATTGCGTTCAGAAAAACGTTTCTGTTCGCGTTCAGACATCATGGGACCGAGAGGAAGACGTGGTCGTGGACCTCCAGATGCTTTCTCCCAATTTTCAACGAGCCAGCCGCGTTTGCGAGCAATCGTGGCCAGCCGCGTTTCGGGGTTCACAGCCACTGGAAAGCCGACGGCTTCAAGCATCGGCAAATCACTACTGGAGTCGGCGTAGGCAATTGATTCCTCAAGGCGCAGACCTTCGCGAGCGCAATAATCGGCCAAAACTTGGGCACGTGTTTCTCCGGTTGGTGGAACTTGTGCAAGTTCACCCGAATATGTGCCGTCGGGTCGCACTGTCATTTCGGCGGCCACAATTTCATCAAATAAGGGACGCAATCCTTCAACAGCAAAACTCATGGCTCCCGTAATCAGAATCGTGCGATGCCCGAGAGCGCGGTGTTCGCGGACTCGACGAAGTCCAGCGGGAAAACTTTTTGTCATGATCAGTTGCGCCAAGAGTTCTTGGGAATCTTCTTCGATCTGTTGCACGGGGGCATCTTCGTAACGCCGGTAAAAGTAGCGCAAGAAGTCGGAACGGTCTTTGCGATCCATGGACAATAAGTTCGGTGCTTCGCGCAGGGTGCGCAATACATAACGTACGCGCTCGGGGGAGTTCAATCTGCGTGTTGCGAGCCACGAGAAACTCTCGACGACATTGCTGGAGATCAAAGTATTCTCGAGATCAAAAGCCGCCACATGCCGACTTGGATCAAGGACTTGCTTGCGCAGTCGTTCACTTCGGTCAAGAGTGCTTTTGCCAGGTGTGGTCTTGACGCGACTGTGCAAGACAATGGATGGAAGGTGAATGGTTGAGATATAGGTCGGCCAATGTACGACTCGCGGATCAAGACAAAATGCCTTTCGATCTTCTTCGCTCAGACGCTCGTTGATGGCTAATAAATTGTTGACCGAATAGATTGCTTCACATTCGGTATAAAGACCGTATAACTCAACATATTCAAGGGCTCGTTCAATATCCCCACGGCGATCTTCAAGTTTTGTGGACCATGCCGCCTGTGTTCCGCGCAGGGGCAATACTCCAAGAAGTTTCTCACTCTGGGCGATCACCGTTTTCGCGCGGGTGAGTTGTTTTTCAACTTTTCCACGACCGGGGAACTTCCAATCAGGCACGACAATGGGTTGACCTTCTGCATCATAAATTGGATGCTGGGTAAACCAGTCGCGCACATTGTCTACCAAGGTGCGGTATTTCAGAGGGTTCGTTGAACCAG
>WLTJ01000025.1 GCA_009705435.1 Actinomycetota bacterium
CAACGTCCAGGTTTCGCTTCCATTGCCGAATCAATGTCTGGCTTTGCGGCCGTCAATGGCGAGGCTGACGGACAACCACTCCTTCCAGCCATCGCACTCACCGACGAACTGACAGGAATCGTCGGTGCATTCGCCACGATGGTGGCTCTGTACTCAGGTGTCGGTCAAGTCGTGGATATCAGTTTGCTGGAAAGCATGTTTCATATCATGGGTCCAGTTGCATCATTATTTGCTCTCACCGGAGAACTACAGCCTCGTCTCGGTTCGGGCTTGCCGTACACGGTCCCGCGTGGCACTTATCTATGTGCGGATGGGTTGTGGGTAGGAATTTCAACTTCCTCTGACTCAGTAGCACAACGTGTGATGTCTCTCTTGGGTGTCGGCGACGATCAACGCTTCAAGTCATTTGACGGACGCGCCGCACATCGTGATGAACTCGAAACTTTGATGCGCGAGTGGTGCGCACAACGTACTCGTGCAGAAGTCGTGCAACTTTTTGAGGCGGCTGAAGCGGCCGTGGGTCCAGTAATGAATATGGCCGATATTGCTACTGATCCGCATTTCATTTTCCGTGAGGCTGTCACCCTGGTCGGTGAGACACCGATGCAAAATCTGATTGCCAGATTGTCGAAGACACCCGGCGAATTACGTCATGAGGGTCGTCCTCAAGATGCCGATGGTGAAGAGATCAGAAAAAATGGATGGAGCACAACATGACTGCTACAGATCGACCTTACGCCTATGTGGCGGGCCCATTATTTGATGAAGGTGAACGCTGGTTTATCGAAAAGATTGATCAGTTGGTCCAAGATGCTGGGTTCGACACCTTTTTGCCACACCGTGATAATCCACCCAAGACCGCCGAAAATGTCGGTGAGATATTTCTCAATGATAAAGGTGGCATTGATCGTTGCCAGGTTGTTGTCGCCAACCTCAATGGCATTATGACCGACGACGGTACCGCATGGGAGATGGGTTATGCGTATGCCCACAACAAGTTCATCATTGGATTATTCACCGATTGGCGCGCCCGATTTCCAAACGGAAATGAAGTCGTCAACTTGATGATGCAGTGCAGCATCAACACACTCGTGCGCTCGTTGGATGAACTTGATATCGCTTTACGGGAATGGCGACAGAATGCGGTGACGAGTTAAGCCCCAGTGCCAATCGGGCAGGAGACACCCATCCCGCCAATTCCGCAGTATCCATTTGGATTTTTTGCGAGATATTGCTGATGATAGGGCTCGCCGTAATACCACTCGCCCATCGCGGCTATTTCTGTTGTGATCGTTCCATACCCAGCCTCATTGAGTTTTGTTTGAAACAAAGCACATGAAGCCTTTGCTGCATCCATCTGGGACTGCGACGTGGTGTAAATCGCACTGCGATACTGCGAGCCCATGTCATTGCCTTGTCGCATACCTTGAGTCGGATTGTGATTTTCCCAAAACACTTTGAGTAACGATTCGTAACTGATCACAGTGGGATCGTAAATCACAAAAAAGACTTCAGCATGACCTGTCAAACCTGAACAGTTCTCTTCATAGGTGCAGTTTGGTGTGTACCCACCCGCATAGCCAACAGCAGTTGAAAAGACACCAGGCAACTGCCAAAAGATGCGCTCGGCACCCCAGAAACAGCCCATACCAAAGACGGCTGTTTCGCAACCTGTTGGCCACGGCCCGCGTAGTGGTGCATCAAGAACAAAATGCTTGTCAGGTACCGGCATGGTCTGATCGGTACGACCAGGCAAGGCATCTTGTGGGCTGACCATCTCGTTGTTCCTTTTGGAAAAAAGCATGAACAGATGTTACGCCCCCATGAGAGAAGTAGTTTTGTCGTGTGCCGATAATCCGTAATCTCGCCCTCACCGATATTGACGCCATCATGGCTATTAACGAAGAGAATGTTCCCGCAGTGGGTCAAGAGACTCGAGAAGCGATGCTGGAGATTTTCGGTCAGTGCAATGTCGCTATTGGTGCTGAAGTAGGCGGCAACTTAGTTGGCTTTTGTATGCTCCTACCTCCTCAATCAACCTACGCCAGCCCTAATTACCTTTTCTTCTGTGAGAACTACGAGGACTTTATTTACTTGGATCGCGTGGCGATTACTAGTTCCCATCAAGGCCAAGGAATCGGAAAACTGTTGTATCGCGAGGTTGAATCGCGAACCGACGCTCCATGGTTCACCTTAGAAGTGAACGTCCAACCCCCCAATGAAGGCTCATTGAGATTTCATGCCCGCGAGGGCTTTGTTGAGGTCGCTCAACTAGAAACCAGACCAGGGAAAATCGTCAGTCTGATGGCTAAAAAACTTCACTAAAGACTACGAACGACGGTCCTGCAGAAATCGAAATTTGTTCCGCACTTCCTGGACTCGATCCCTCGTGATCTCGGCGTACAGAATGCACTCTTCGCCTGATTTCCCTTCTGCCAAAGTTTCACCGAGTGGATCAAAGATCCGACTGTCGCCGCTGTACACCAGTGATCCACCAGTCCCAACACGATTACACCCGACGACGTACGCCTGATTCTCAATGGCGCGTGCTTCGAGCAGAGTGAGCCAATGTGTGCGTCGAGCCTCTGGCCAATTTGCTGGAACTAGATAGATATCAGTGTCCTCAGCAAGTTTCCAGAATTCGTCAGCGAAACGCAAGTCGTAACACACAAAGAGCGTGACTCGTAATCCCTCAACATCAACCGTGACAAAGTCCGAACCAGAACGAATAAATCGGTCTTCGCCACCATAAGTGAAAGGATGAATTTTGCGATAACGATGTTCCACTCCCTGCGGACTCACTAAAACAAAAGTGTTGGCAGGTCGAGCGTCATCGCTATCTCCAGCGATTTCAGGACACGTTCCCCCAATCCAAATGCCGTGTTCTATGGCCATCGAAACTAAAAACGCGCAAGACGGTCCACCTTGAGGTTCGGCGAAGTCCTCTTCTTGAACAGAAAAACCAGTGGAAAATGTCTCAGCCAACAACACCAGTTTGGCTCCATTAAGTTCCGCCTCAGCGATCAGCATCGCCAGATGATTGAAGTTTGCTTGTCGATCGCACCAAGCGATGTCATGTTGTATCGCCGCAATTTTCATGACACGCCTTTCAGTCGCCAGACCGCTCGTTGCTCAACTCTAAACGCTAAAAAACACATCGCAGGAAAGAGAAGGTGAAGTTCGGCTGTGAAGCCGATGCACTTGACATGTCCTCAGGTTAGGCGTTGCGCACTAGGCAAGTTCAGACTCAACGGCATCAAGCAGTCCACTCGCTCCGAAACGAAAAGTTTGGGGCGTTGCCCAGTCTTGACCCATCACGGCATCCGCAAGTTGGAGATACTCAAGGGCATCGTCAACAGTCTTTATTCCCCCCGATGGTTTCAGACCAACTGCACGACCCGAAGCACGGATGGTGGCGAGCATAATCGTGACTGCTTGCGGTGTGGCTGAGGTGCGGGTCTTGCCAGTCGATGTCTTGATGAAGTCAGCGCCGGCGGCAATAGCCAGGTGAGCGGCTCGGTCAATCAAGATTGGATCAACCAATTCTCCCGTTTCCAGAATGACCTTCAACAGACTTGGCTCTGGAACTACGTTGCGAATCGCTGACAACATCGCAATGACAGTTGACTCATCGCCGCGTTGCAGCGCGGCGTATGGCAATACAAGATCAATCTCATCGGCGCCAGCGTTTAAAGCATCCACAGTTTCCTTGATAGTGGCTGCAACCTCACCATCACCACTCGGAAAGTTAACAACAGTCGCAACTTGGATCGGCGAATCGATCAATAACGATTTGGAGAGTCCAACAAATCTTGGCCAAACACAAACAGCCGCGGTGTGACCCCACTGACCGCTCGCCCGTGCACATAAAGTTTTTATCTCCTCAGGAGTACAACCATCGTTGAGATTGGTGAGATCAATCAACGATAAAATTCGTTGAGCAAGGGAACGCCTGTCGCTCACGAAACAAAACCAACCAAGTTTTCAGGTCCGAAAGATGTTGGCAACAACTGTTCCATGGTGAAGACGGCGCGAATCCCATCTGGCCCGCAGGCGTAAATTGGCGTATCCGATTTTGCGAATTCACGAACTCTTTGCCGACAACCACCACAACAAGTTCCGACCTCAGCACTATCGCAAATAGTGACCAAAACGGCGATCTCCGTATCTCCACCAGCAACCATCGCCGCAATAGCCCCAGCCTCAGCGCAACTCCCCACAGGGTAAGCAGCATTCTCAACATTGCAGCCAACATAGGTGTTCCCAGTGGAAGTCAGGATTGCCGCCCCGACAAGAAAATGCGAATACGGGGCATATGCACGGGCCTGCACATCTTGAGCGGCCAGAAATAATTCGCGAACTCGGTGTTCAGAGGGGCTATCGGTGAAGTTGATCGCAGATTGACTCACGCGACAACCTTATGACACCTTCGGATGTGTAAACATGATCTGTGATGAAAAGAAGTATTTTGAGTTTGTGGAGTTGGTTCGCCCTCGGTGTGATCGTCATTGTTTGGACTCCTATCGTTTTTCTTGTGTGGATCGCCACCACACCGTTCGATAAGGGCCGTTACGCAACGGGATACACCTTTCGCCGCCTATGTGTTCTGCACCAGTGGTTGAACCCGATGTGGAAGTTCAAAACGAGCGGTCAACTCCCTGCCAACAAACGAAATCCCTATGTCATGGTTTCTAACCATGAAAGTTTTGTGGACATGTTGCTCCTGAGCCACTTGAAAATGGAAATGAAATACCTCAGCAAGGAATCAATTTTACGAATTCCTTTAGTGGGCTGGATGATGAAAATGTCAGGCGATGTTTCTTTGCTGCGCGGAGATCGATCAAGCGGCGCAGCAGCTTTGATCGTCTGCGAAAAGTGGCTCAAGCGAAAAATGTCGGTGATGATCTTTCCTGAAGGAACGAGAAGTTTCGATGGCGAAATGCGTGGCTTTAAAGATGGGGCATTTATTCTGGCAATTCGCACCCAAACACCGATGTTGCCCGTCGTCGTTCACGGCACTCGTTCCGCGTTGCGTAAGAGCGACTGGCGCATGGGCGATGCCAAAGCCGAAGTTCGCGTTCTTGAGATCATTGAGACAACTGGAATGACTCTCGACGATGTACCCGCGTTGCGCGAAAGAGTTCGCGATGTCATGATCGCCGAGATCGCCAAAATGCGCCTCGCTGCTTAAAAATCAGCGACCCGAATGTCCGAATCCGCCACCACGATTGGCGCCATCAAGAGTATTCACTTCATTCCACAGCACTGATGCAACTGGCTGGATCACCAATTGAGCGATCCGATCACCACGCATGATTTTGTACGGATTACGCGGATCAGTGTTCACCAAAATCACTTTGATCTCGCCCCGATAAGCAGAATCGATCAGACCCGGACTATTTAAGACTGTGACGCCATTTTTCAGAGCCAAACCGCTACGGGGAAGTACAAAACCTGCGAAACCGCTGGGAATCGCCACTGAAATACCTGTCGGCATCAATATCCGACCACCCGCTGGGGCAATGCTGACCTCTTCGCGAGCCATCAAATCAAGGCCCGCATCCCCCTCATGGGCATAGGCCGGCAGATCAAGTTGCTTGTCAATCCGTACCACGGAAACGGTCAATTGCGGTTCATCCATACCTAGACGATAGGCGTTGGCGCCAAAGTTTGAAAATGGAGCATTGATAGAACGCCACAGCGATGGCGTATCGTTTGAGTTGTGCTTGTGTGGATGGACTTGGAAATGACGGGACTGATCCCTGAAAAGGATGTCATCGTCGAAATTGCCACGATCATCACTGATGATCAACTCAATGTCATCGCCGAAGGCCCAGACATTGTCATCCACCATTCTGATGAAGTTCTCGCCATCATGGACAAGTTCGTCGTTGACATGCATACCAAATCAGGACTACTGACGCTGATCCGCGAATCTACAGTCACTCTTGAGCAGGCAGGTCAACAGACCTTGGAGTTCATTAAGACTCATGTCCCCGAGGCGCGCACTATTCCTCTGTGCGGAAACTCCATCGGAACTGATCGAAGATTTCTCGCACGATATTTGCCGGAAATTGAAAATCATTTGCACTATCGCTCAGTTGACGTCAGCACCATTAAAGAATTAGTGAAACGTTGGTACGCAGGAAGCGACAATGTCCGCGAATTCAAAGTTGGTAAACACCGTGCCCTTGATGACGTTCATGAAAGCATCGCGGAATTACGCTTCTACCGCGAGAAAGTTTTTATTCCATGACCGAAGTAGTCCCCCGACCACTTAAACAAGAGCAACTGCCAGCGAGTGACGAGATCCTAGAGATCGCTCCTGGTGTTTTGCGTGCCCAATTACCGATCTCAATTCCAGGTCTCGGTCACGTCAATATGTACATTCTTGAAGATGAACGCGGCGTGACATTGGTTGACCCTGGTCTGCCAGAAAAAAGTAGTTACGAAATCGTCAAGAAACGACTCGATCAAGTCGGTGTTCCTCTCAAGCGAGTGCATTCGGTGATTGTCACCCATAGCCACCCCGACCACTTCGGCGGAGCTCATTGGCTGCAGGCCGATACGGGTTGCGACATCATCACTCATGAAAAGTTTCGTGTGTTTTGGGATCCCACAGAACCACCTGATGCCGACATTGACGATGTAGAAATGCGTTCCAAGCCACGCATGCCATGGGATGCTCCTCCCTGGGGTGGACCGGGTATGGAGATCCCTTGGAAACGACGCGCCCGGATCGCAGTCACTCGCAAAATACCGCGTCTCTTGCGGTTGCCAACGCCGACAGTACGACTCGCTGATGCACAACACTTTCGTTTTGCCCGTCGTGATTGGGTGGCGGTACACACTCCCGGCCACACTGCCGATCACTTATGCCTTTTTGACCCAGAACATGGTCTGATGCTCTGCGGCGATCATGTCTTGCCAACAATCACGCCCCATATCAGCGGACTCATTCGTGCCAAAGACCCACTCAACTTATTCTTTGAATCCCTCGACAAAGTGGCAGCCTTTGGACCGCAAGTGAAATTAGCTTTACCTGCCCATGGCAATGTCTTTAGTGACCTTGCTGGCCGTGCCAATGAAATTAAAGAACATCATGTGGGCCGTCTTCAACGGCTGCGCGATGCCTGTATTGAACTCGGTCGCCCGGCAACAGTGATGGATATGTCCACCTATCTTTTCTCGCCTCGCTCTCAGGGTGGCATGGCCGACAGTGAGACCTTTGCCCACTTGGAACATTTACGTTTAACAGGTGAAATGGAACGCACTGAATCCAATGGTCGTTACCAATACATCCTCAAGGATTAATCGGTTTTAGTCTGTGGATGTGAGCGCCCCAGCAAATGTCCTATTGATCACTTTGGATCAATTCCGTGGTGACGCTTTATCGTGCGCCAGTCACCCTTTGGTCAAGACTCCACATCTCGATGCATTGGCAAGTGCAGGTGTGCGTTTCGCACGCCACTACACCCAATCCACACCATGTGCGCCAGGGCGCGCTGGTTTGTACACGGGGATGTACCAGATGAATCATCGCGTCGTGGCTAACGGCACTCCACTTGACAATCGCTTTGACAATGTGGCACGCCTGGCACAACGATCTGGACGACAAGGCGCACTTTTCGGTTACACCGATCAATCTGTTGATCCGCGCATCACCCTCACTGCCGATGATCCACGGCTGCAAACATATGAAGGGCTACTGCCGGGCTTCACCTGGGAACTTGATCTGACTGGACCACATCGCCCATGGGTGGATTTCCTGAAGGCCAATGGCTACGACGTATCCGCGGGTCATATGCATCTACTCGCTACAGAACACGAGCGTCCTGTTGAGCACAGTGTCTCGAGGTTCATGACCGACCATCTCATTGACTGGTTAGAGAACCAAACCACAACTACTCAGGCACCGTGGTTTGCACATGCCAGTTATCTGCGCCCGCATCCACCATATTCTGCGCCGCGTGATTTCACTTCCATGTATGACCCCGCCGAGGTCGGCATGCCCATCGCTCCAAGCTCTGAACGTCACCCATTCCATGACGTTTTATTGGGTGTTCGCGCTGTCACCGCTCCCAGCGATGAAGCTGAACTGCGATATATGCGCTCACAATATTTCGCCATGATCTCAGCCGTTGATGCTGAAATGGGACGCCTCTGGGATGCCTTGAAACGACTAGGCGCGTGGGAAAACACAGTCATCATTGTCACTGCTGATCACGGAGAACAACTTGGTGATCATGGACTCAAGGACAAAGTTGGGTGGTTCGAACAAAGCCATCACATTCCACTTCTTTGGCGGGATCCCACACAGACCGCGACGCACGGAACTGTGGTGCAACACTTCACTGAAAGTGTTGATGTGCTGCCAACTTTGGCCGATGTCTGGAGTCAACCCATGCCGTTGCAATGCGACGGACATTCATTGACACCGTTTTTACAAGGTGCGACGCCACACATTTGGCGAGAGGCAGCTTCATGGGAATTTGACTGGCGATCGGCTTTGATTCCGCATGTCAATAATCAATGGCCATGGGATGATCGTCTAACGACGAGCCATCTTGCGGTGCACCGCACGCAGGACACTGCGTATGTGCAGTTTGGTGATGGTTCATATCTGTGCTTTGACATCGCCATTGATCCGACGTGGCGCACCCCTGTGACCGACCCGAAACGGATATTGGACATGGCGCAGCGAATGTTGGTCTGGCGCAGTTGCCATACAAATCGGACACATAGCGGTCTGCTTATTGACAACGGTGGGGTTGGACAATGGCCTTCAGGAGTAAGTTGGAAAGATACACAAGGAGACATGACATGAATGCAGCGCAACTAGAACGCCAAGCCCTCTGCGACCTCTTCACAGAAGTCGGACCAGACGCGCCAACCCTATGTGCAGGTTGGACAACAAAAGATTTAGCCGCGCACCTCGTCGTTCGCGATCGTCGTCCCGACGCGGCAGCAGGACTAGTCATCAAAAAGTTGGCAGGTTACGGCGATCGCGTTCGCCTGTCAGCCAAAGAACGTCCATGGGAAAAACTCATCACATCAGTTCGCCAAGGTCCTGGTCGTTTGTCGCCGATACGTCTTTCAGCTCTTGATCGACTGACGAACACTATTGAATATTTTGTGCACCTCGAAGATGTTCGGCGAGCCGTTGCTGGTTGGACTCCCCGAGAACTTCCTGCCGCTGTCAAAGAGCAACTGAATCAGTCCATTTCTAAAGGTGCAGGTCTGTTTGCTCGTAAAGCCCCATGCGGTCTCATTCTCAAAACCTCTGATGGACAAACGGTTGTGGCCAAAAAGGGCGAGCCGGCGGTAACTATCAGTGGCGATGTGGGCGAAGTGATTTTGTTTCTCTATGGTCGTCAAGCGCAGGCCAAGGTTTCCTTGTCAGGCCCCGATGACTTAGTCGAGATGGTCCGCAACACCGCGTTTGGTATCTAGATAGAAGGTCAATCGTCAAAAGATGGCAAGATTGACCCCGTGACGCGTGATATCGAGGCCCTCTTAACCCTGATGACGATTGAGGAAAAAGCCTCACTCACCACAGGAAGCACGATGTGGACGACCAAGTCCGTGGAGAGCCACAACATTCCCTCAGTGATTGTCACTGATGGTCCAGCCGGTGCACGTGGGGCCACTATCCCGGGCGTCGGCAAACAAGTTGCCACTCTCTGCATCCCGTGTGGTTCGGCGCTCGGAGCAACTTTTGATGCACCTTTAGTTGAGGAGTTGGGTATCGCTCTTGGGCATCAGGCGCGTTCCAAGGGGGCTCGCGTGTTACTCGCCCCAACCGTCAACCTGCATCGCTCACCACTATTTGGTCGCAGTTTTGAATGCTATTCAGAGGACCCCTTATTGTCAGGAAAACTGGCAGCATCTTTCATTCGTGGTGTTCAGTCGCAAAATGTTGCGACAACCGTCAAACACTTTGTCGGCAACGACGCCGAATTTGAACGCCACACAATCAACAGTGTCATTGATCAACGCACATTGCGCGAACTGTATTTGCTACCTTTCGAACTCGCCGTGCGTGAAGGTGGAACGCTCGGCATCATGACGTCTTACAACCGTATGAACGGCATCTATTGCGCCGAGAATCACGAACTCTTGCAACGCATCTTGCGTGATGAGTGGGGCTTTGAAGGATTCGTCGTCACGGATTGGTTCGCTGTCACATCTACCAAGGGTGCAGCACGCGCGGGTCTTGATCTCGAGATGCCAGCACCGCCGCGTGCCTATGGAAAAGTCTTAGCCGAAGCGGTGCGCGAAGGTCAGGTTGACGAAGAGGAACTCAATCGCGCGGTACGAACATTGCTGACAACGTTTGATCGCCTTGGGGCACTTGATGATGCCCCGATGGAGGCTCAAGCCATCGACCTGCCCGAGCATCGTGCCTTAGCGCGCCGCGCCGCTATTGGATCGATGGTTCTCTTGCGAAACGAACCCGTGAATGGCACGACACTCCTACCGCTCACTGCTTCGGCGATCAAGTCAATTGCCGTCATCGGACCCAATGCCGAACAAGCGCGCATCATGGGTGGCGGATCAGCCGAGGTTCAGCCCCACCACCGCACTTCAATTATTGAAGTGCTACAGAAGCGCCTCGGTGATCGGGTCAGAATTTTCCACGAGGCCGGTGGCCACATTGATAAGAGCACTCCGATCATTAAGACTCGAAATGTACACACACCGAGTGGTGAGCCAGGCTTTGACATCGCAATTCGTGATGGCGCGAGTGAAAGTGGGGCCATACTCGCACGAATTACTCGTCCCGATGGTCGCATCATCCTCGTCCCACATAACGATCCTGGTGTTCCGTCATCTGGCTATAACTTCACAGCGACGGGCGTGATCACTGTTGAGTCAACTGGTCAGTACATTGTCTCACTCGTTGAATTCAGTCCGTGCAAACTTTTTGTGGATGGAGAGTGCGCAATTGACGGCGCCACTACAACACCGAAACGTGGAACTGCCTTTATGGGCAACGGCAGTGAAGAACTCACCGCTGTGATCGACCTTGTGGCGGGTCAGTCTCATGAATTCGTCCTTGAGTGTGACGCAACAAAGAAGCAATGGTTTCAAGGTGGCCAGATCGGATTGCAATACATCGATACCGAAGATCCAGTTGAGCGAGCAGCATCTTTGGCTGCCGAATGCGATGTCGCAGTCGTTGTTGTTGGCACCACAGATGACTGGGAAAGTGAGGGTCACGACCGCGCCACGCTTGACCTTCCTGGTCGGCAGGTTGAGTTAATCCGCGCAGTTGCTCAGGCGAACAAAAAAACTGTTGTACTCGTCAACTCTGGTGCACCTGTTGACATGTCGTGGGTTGATGAAGTTCCTTCCGTGGTACAGGTGTGGTTTGGCGGTCAAGAGATGTCTGATGCCGTCGTGGATGTTTTAATGGGTGATGCTGATCCTGGTGGTCGATTACCGACAACGATTCCCGAATGCATTGAGCACACACCTGCCTATGGAAACTTTCCTGGCGAACATGGTCAAGTCCGATACGGCGAAGGACTTTTTATCGGTTACCGATGGTATGAATCTCGTCGTCTCCCCGTTCGCTTTCCTTTTGGATACGGCTTGTCCTACACAACTTTTGAGATTGACGAACCAGACTGCGATACCACTGAAATCCAAGTTGGAGAGAATGTCAAGATTCGTGTGCCAGTGACCAACACCG
>WLTJ01000250.1 GCA_009705435.1 Actinomycetota bacterium
ATCGGGCTCATTATGTGGTTCTCTCGACATACCGACTCGGTGCTGCGTTCAGCAGATGCCACACATGTCGTGCTCGTGCTTTTATCTGGACTCGTCACGGCCATACCGCTGCTACTTTTCGCAACCGCTGCTCTCAAACTGCCACTCACAGTTCTTGGGCCAATGCAATATTCGGTTCCGATCATCAACTTTCTCCTAGGGTGGTTGGCCTATCACGAAAAACTCTCCCCCAGCCGCATCGTTGGATTTTCGTTGATTTGGCTCGCCCTTGTCGTTGTCACCGTGGACTCGATCCGTCAACAACGACAGAAGGCAACCACTCAGTAAGCCCTTCATCGGTTATATTTCAGACAACTCATATGAGACCACTTCTTCTGTCCCACAAACGCCCAATCCTGTTTGGTGCAGCGCTTTTTTGCTTCCTCACTGGCTGCTCAACGACGAGCGAAAACTACAAATCTGAGGGGGAGAAATTCCTTGAAAGTAGCGATCAGGCGCGAATTGCTGGATACAAGTTCAGCAACGCACTGTGCGACACTCCGCAGTCAATCAAAGTGGGGACTCAATACGCTTGCTCTGCTACCGACAACGATGGCGACAGTTGGGAATTCATTATTGAGATCACCGGTGATCGGGAACTGACCGTCATCACGGGAGACGTTGTTCGCTAGCAATCAGTTGGATTTGCGCCCGACAAACTTCCAAGCAGCAGGTGTCAATACACCAGCGATGCACAATTTCACGAGGTCACCAGCCAAGAACGGAGTCAGGCCGTAACCCACCGCATTCTGTTCACCGTTGAACACGGGAACACTCAATTTGTGAGCTAGCCACAAAACGCCGAAGACATAGATGATGACTGAGCCGGCCAACATTGCTGGGAGCGAAGTGGAGAATGAGCGATCTTGACCGCGCTCGGCCAGGTAACCCACGAATGCCGCAGCGACGATAAAGCCAAACAGGTAGCCAGCAGTGGTTCCAGTGGCCATACGCCATCCCGCGCTGATGTTGCTTCCCGAATCATCACCGGCATACCAAGCGATGGGCATAAAAATACCTACTAACCAATAGGTGCCCATGCTCAGCGCGCCACGACGCCAACCAAGTGCCGCACCTGACAAAAGCACACCCAATGTTTGACCAGTAATCGGCACTGGGGTGAACCCGAGGCTGAAATGGACCTGAGCCAAAATCGCTGTGAGGACGGCGAAACCAATGACAAGAACTACATCCCGCACGATGCGATTCGTACGTTCGGTGACGACACCAAAAGTGTCGACCAAAGTCTTGGGTGATGTTGAGATTGCTAACGACATGGGGGGTCCTCCTGAAAGTTGTCTTTGAACCTTACCAATCACACCCGCCTCATCAAGTAATCGCCACCCGCCTCAACCACCGTTGCAGTTTTATGCCACGCTTGAGTCATGTCCGACCAACCCGAGACCCTGACCGAGGCTCAGCCCACCGTTTTACCGTGGTGGCAGAACCCACTGAACTTCATCGCCCTCGGGGTCGCAATGCTTATTTTCGGAGTCGGAATTGGCTACTACGCCGGTCACAATGCCGCTACCCCAGACCACAATGCCGTGGACGAGGGTTTTCTTCAAGATATGCGCTACCACCATGACCAAGCGGTAGCCATGGCTTACTACTACCGCACTTCGGTTGATGATCCAGTTCCACTACTCACGGTTTTAGCCGAAGAAATACTTCTCAGCCAGCAATTGGAGAGTGGACGTATGGTGCAAATGCTCCGCTCATTTGGCGTCAGTGAAGTCAATGACAGCGGAAAAAGCATGGGCTGGATGGGCCACGAGATAGCCATTGAAGATATGGATGGTTTAGCCAGTCAAAGTGAACTGGACGCATTTGCTGCGGCCACGGGAGATGAAGCATCGCGGATCTTTGCCACCTTGATGATTCAACACCATCAAGGTGGAGTAGCGATGGCGACATACGCAGTTGACCACGCATCAAAC
This sequence comes from Actinomycetota bacterium, assembly GCA_009705435.1. Taxonomy (GTDB): domain Bacteria; phylum Actinomycetota; class Acidimicrobiia; order Acidimicrobiales; family Ilumatobacteraceae; genus Casp-actino8. The sequence goes on from WLTJ01000250.1 coordinate 1,980, forward strand.
AGCGTCGTGATCAATCTTGCTCGATCAATGATCAAAGGACAGTCGGGCGAAATTACTGAATTGCAAAAAATTCTTACTTCGTTGAGTTGACCGCTATCTATTAAGGAGCAACCGTCGTTGTGCCGACAGGGGTCGTTGTCGCCGTCGGCACGGTACTGGACGTCGTAGCGATAGTGGTCGTCGTCTTAGCCGGCACGGTGCTGGACGTCGTCGTCGTGTAATTCGGATCCACCCAATTAAATCGCGGACTTTGTTCCCCGTATTCTTCTGGCTCCTTGACACCATCAAATACAAATACTTGGTCACCTTTGGACACCAGAGTTTGGAAATATTCAGATATATGCATGGGCAAACGGATGCATCCATGTGAAGCCGGCACGTCAGGAACCTCTTGAGCCCCGTGGACTGCTATCCCCTTATTGAAATAGACAGGGTTATACATTCCGCCAAGTTGACTCTCGCGTCGCCCAACAACCAGTCGGTAGAACTTGAAGACGCCACCTGGAGTCCACGACACACCACAGACACCTTTCTTGATCGCTTGAGTGCCTGTCTCATTGTCTTGCTCTCCAGGCGAGATAGTGACTTCTTCGCACCACTCTTCATCTGTCCCAGAGGAGGCTGTCCCAGAGGAAATATGAGTGATGATCGCCGGCACATTGTCGCGGAAAACAATCAGCACCTGCTCGGGCAAGTACACCTCGGTGTGATTGGGCGTTGCGTCAGGCCTGCGCGGCAAGATCTCAAGTGGGTCCTGCATCCGACTCCACATTTCCGCATCAACCTTGCCCGTGATGTCGTCCCGCGGCACACCCATCACCAATTTTTCGAAAGCCCATATTGCTTGGCGAGTTCGTTCACCAAAGACCCCATCGGGTTCGCCTGGATCAAAGTTCAGTTCGATCAAGCGATCTTGGACCATTTTGATCTCCGCTTCAGCCGAACCTTTGCCAACTGTTTGCGAGAGTGGAACTTTGATAATCGGTGACACTGTAGAGCCGTTAAGAATTTGGTCAATCGTAGTCGTCGTCTGTGAACCCGTGCCCGAAGAGTCTTTATCGGATGCCACCACTCCAACCACAATCACGATCAGTAAGACCAGGGCAGCACCGATTGCGGGAGTCCACTGATTGACCGGGGTGACCTGAGATCGCGACCGTCCGACCGTTGGACGGCGAGGGTTTTGCGAGTCAGACATGCTTCACATTCTACAGCGAGGGCCTCAGAGCTAAACTGTCAGCGCTTAATAACTGGCTTGATGGCTCGTAATTCACGACGAAGTTGCTGCATTTCTTGAAGAATCTTGATAATCACCGAAGGCGATGAAAGAGTCGAAACACCGCGAGTGCGCGGGAAATAATCCACTCCGAATTGCACAATGTGATA
>WLTJ01000251.1 GCA_009705435.1 Actinomycetota bacterium
CATCGGGATCTGAAGCCGCGACGATTCCTCCGCCGGCAATCAGCCGAGCGGTGAGGCGGTCATCGGAGAGTTCGGCGCATCGAATAGCCACTGCCCATGTTCCATTTCCAGATCCGTCAACCCAACCAACAGCGCCTCCATATGGTCCACGATCAAGTTCTTCCACGTCGGCGATGAGAGCCAAGGCAGCGTCCCGCGGATGGCCGCCTAGTGCTGGTGTCGGGCTCAGAGTCCGCACAATCTCCATCACGCTGGGGCGGATTGCACTCAGATGGCCCTCAATGAGGGTTCCGAGATGCTGCACATTGGCAACTTGTAGGACGGATGGTTCGGGTTCCCAGTCAAGGTATGAACACCACGGCAACAACATCTCATGGATGACATCAATGACCACTCGGTGCTCAACTTGATCTTTCATACTGGCGATCAGTTTGCGCGCTAGTTCATCGTCGGTCTTTGGATCACCTGTACGAGGGGTTGTACCTGCCAAGGGATGAGAACGAATGCGATCGCCCTTGATCTCGACAAGCAGTTCGGGGGATGCACCGATAAAACCGTTGATTGAAAAGCGGTAGCTACGGGCAAAGGTGGAGCGTAGTCGAAGAAGAACCGCATGGACGTCAATAGGAATTGAGCTAGTGACGCGAATTTCTCGTGCGATTACTGCCTTGGTGATCGCACCAGAACGAACGGCATCTCGAGCGGCAAGCACAGCCATCTTGTAGGTCTCAATAGGTGTAATTGGCTCCACATTGAATGTTGACGGTTTGGGCTGTGAGGCAAGCGCAGGAGAAATTGTTGGTGAGGCATCATCAATGGTCGTGATCCAACAGTTCCCTGCCTCGTCCTTACCGACAACTTTGCGCGGAATAACTAATGTCGCTGGCGCCATTCTTTGAAATGCAATATTGCCAATGGCGATCGGCCCGACATCGAGCGAAGTTTGGTTGTCATGGTCAATAGTGCGGAGAAACTCAGCTGCAGTATCCGCGGAAATGCTGTGTGCGATTCCTTGACCGGCGAAACCAACACCGTCGCGGACAAAAAGATAACCATCTCCGCTGGCGACATCGTTGAGATCAACTGCTGCATCAAAGAATTGCGTTGTTGCTCTCATCGCTCATTGGATCAATCTCTAGTGGCGAGCATCAGTTGAGTGAGTCCACTGGACAGTTGTTGGTGAGTGGCATCGGAGAAACCAGCATCGCGCAGAGCGCTGAGCATCTCATCACGCGGTGGCAGATAGGCCACGCTTTTTGGTAGATAGCGATAAGCCGCTGGATCAGAGAGCCAGCCACCGATTTTCGGAACAACCTTTCCGAAATAGATTCCGTTACCGAATCGAATCAATCTATTTCGCGGTACACCAACATCGAGTAGAGCGATCCGACCACCAGGTCTGACAACACGCGCTAATTCTTGAAAAAAAGCGGGTAGGTCAAGCAGGTTGCGTAATGCGAAGCCACACGTCGCCCCGTCCACGCTGTGATCGCCAACAGGAAGATTCAAAATGTCAGCTTGGGATCGCGGTGATCCGGAACGATCGGCAGCCAACATGCCGAATGAGAGATCCATCGAGAGAGGGCGTAAACCCGCTTTGCGGAGGTCGACGCATAGATCTCCAGTGCCACTTGCGAGATCAAGCACAGTACTTCCCGTTGCCAAGTTCAATAACCGCACAGTCCGCTTGCGCCAACGGACATCTAGGCGAAAGGTCATAATCCGATTGACTAAGTCGTAGCGCGGAGCAATCGCATCAAACATTTCTCTGACGGCCTGCACCTTGGCGGCGCCCGTAGGTAACTCGGCGGTATCCCAGGATTGTCCGAGACCCTCAGAGGGAGTGCCTTGTTGATTGTCGTTCACCTCATCAGACTAAACCTGTGCGACCCCGATGGCGATTTCGGACTCGTAGATATTCGTCACCATCAGGCATAATGATCACTATTGAAAAGTGAGCACTATTGCTTGAGGGGGACGAAATGATTGATTTCACATTGGCGCCAGAACACGAAGAGATTCGGGCCAGGGTCCACAAGTTCGTTGAGGAGCAGATCAAGCCATCGCTTGAGCCTTTTGGTCATCGCGAGGAAATGGATAGCGAGACTCACAAGAAATATGTCACCCAACTCATCAAGTTACGCAAGTTGGCGGTTGAGGAAGGATTGTGGTTGCCACATATGCCCAAAGAGTGGGGCGGTATGGGCTTGGGTCATGTGGCCCTAGCAATGGTGCAGTCGGAAGTCGCTAAAACTCGCGTCGGTCCTTGGGTCTTGAACTGCGCAGCCCCAGATGAGGGCAATATGCATACGCTTGTGCACTGGGGTACCCCTGAGCAAAAAGAAAAGTACCTCAAGCCATTATGTGCGGGAGTTTCCTCTTCATGTTTCGCTATGACCGAGCCAGAAGTAGCTGGATCGGATCCGACACTGATTCAGACGACAGCGATTAAAGATGGCGACGAATGGATCATCAATGGGCATAAGTGGTTTATTTCAGGTGCCCATAGCGCCAAGTTTGCGATTTTGATCGCACGTACAGAACTTGATGTACCAGTTGGTTCACGTGGCGCGAACACTGCGTTCATCATCGATTTGCCGTCAACTGGTTGGAATAATGTGCGCGAAATTGCGACCATGCATGGTCCTGGTGGTCACAGTGAGATTGTGATTGAGGATCTACGAGTACATGATTCGCAGATCCTTGGAGGTCGAGGCAACGGACATCGTCTTGGTCAGTACCGACTCGGACCCGCTCGTTTGGCGCACTGCATGCGTTGGATCGCGCAAGCTGAAACAGCTCTCGACATGATGGTCGATCGTTCACTGAAGCGTTATTCACATGGTTCATTGCTGGCTGAAAAACAAGGTGTGCAGTGGCTGATCGCCGATTCGGCGATGGAGCTCTACCAGTGCAAGCTGATGGTCTTGCACGCGGCCTTCAAGATTGATCGTGGAGACGATTTCCGAACCGAAGTTTCAATGGCCAAGCATTTTGTTGCTAACAGCTTGAACAGAATTATTGACCGCGCTATTCAAGTCCATGGTGCGCTCGGCTATTCGACGGACACCCCATTGGCGAACATGATGCAGCAGGCACGCTGGGCCAGATTCGCTGACGGTGCGGATGAGATTCACCAAATGCGAATCGCTGAAAACACCATCAAAGCCTTTACCGACCACGGCACGACGCGTACTGCGACTGGCGATTTACCGCTCTAGTTTTCTGGGATAACGATCGATTTCGCCCAGCGATAGTCAGCCTTGCCCGATGGTGATCTGACAATTGAATCGTGAAACACGAAGGCTTTCGGCAACTTATAGCGCGCGATGTGTTTGGCTGCTTCGGCGAGCAATTCTTC
>WLTJ01000252.1 GCA_009705435.1 Actinomycetota bacterium
AACTAGCGGTCATGGAGTCACCACAGTGGTGATGGGTAATTGTGGTGTTGGTTTTGCCCCTGTACGCCCAGGTAAAGAAGCGTGGTTGGTGCAGTTAATGGAAGGCGTGGAGGACATACCTGGAACCGCTTTACATGAAGGCATCACCTGGGGTTGGGAAACGTTCCCTGAATATTTGGATATTTTAGAGAAGCGAAATTATTCGATGGACATCGCTGCCTATGTACCCCACGCTCCTGTGCGTGCGTATGTGATGGGGGATCGCGGTGCGCTCAATGAGCCCGCAACTGCAGACGACATTGAGCAGATGGCAAAAATCATTTGTGAGGCTCGACAAGCTGGCGCCGTTGGTTTTTCCACTTCGCGCACCTTGAACCACAAAGCGCGTGATGGTGAACCCGTGCCAGGAACATTTGCCGCTCTTGACGAATTGAACGGTTTAGCGGATGGTCTCGTCGCTGGTGGCGGCGGGCTCTTTGAGGTTGCTCCACAAGGTCTTGAGTTTGATCGTCCAGTTTTCCTGAGCGAAGTTGACTGGATGGCCGATCTTGCTGAACGCACGGGACTGCCCGTCTCTTTTGCCATGTTGCAGAACGAGTTGAACGCTGATTCATGGCGTGAAGCGCTTGAAGTTGCGGATCGCGTCAATGCCAACGGTGGTCGCATGCACCCACAGATTGCTGCTCGTCCATTTGGGATGATGATCGGCTGGGATGGCTATCACTTTTTCCAAAAGCGACCCACATTCATTGCCCTATCCGAGCAATTCTCTGGCGACGATTTGCGCCGTGAACTTGCTCGACCAGAAATCAAAGCACGCATCCTGAGCGAGGCTGACGATGATCCCGACGCAAGCAAGCAATTTGATGGCATCGGCACTTTCATGCAAAACATGCTCGACAAAATGTATGCCATGGGTGACTCGCCCGACTATGAGCCTGGCCCAGAAAAATTAGTGACCAACATGGCGCTTGCTGCGGGTGTTGATGCACTGAGTTTCGCCTATGACTTGTTGAACAAAGATGGCGGTCGCTCATTTTTGATGTTGCCGTTCTTCAACTACGTGGGTGGCACCCAAGACGCCATTTACGAAATGCTCAAGCACCCAGCGACCGTGTCGGGATTGTCCGATGGTGGCGCTCATGTGCGGATGATTTGCGATGCCTCAATCCCCACCTATGTTTTGACTCATTGGACTCGTGACCGCGACCGCGGACCCAAGTTGACGATTGAAGAAGCAGTCAAAGTTCAGACTCATGACACCGCAGCAGTTGTTGGTTTCACTGATCGTGGCGTTTTACAAGAGGGCATGAAAGCCGACATCAACATCATCGATATGGAGACACTGTCTTTGGGATTCCCACACGCCAAAGATGATCTTCCAGCTGGTGGAAGGCGTTTGTTGCAGACAGCCACTGGTTATGTGGCGACCATTGTCAATGGCGTGGTCACTCGTCGCATGGGTGCCGATACGGGTCAGCGTCCTGGACGGTTAGTTCGTTCCTAAGGCTTGTATAACGAGGGGACGCAGTAGGGCAACGGAATTTTTCAGGTCCATGGGCCCTTGTGGGAGATCGTCGCAGTGGTACCAGCGAGCTCCTTCGGTGGACGTCAGCGGAGCCTGCATATCAGCGATGTACAACCAGCCGATATTCCAATGTCGGTGTGGTGTACTACCCGCTAGATCAGTGACATGGATGAATGCCGGACCATCGACGACAGGGCGCACATCGTATTGAGTGAGGCCTGTCTCTTCTTCAAGTTCACGCAGTCCACCTTGTCGGCTTGTTTCGCCGATCTCAATATGTCCACCTGGCGTGGACCATTGCAAAGTTTTGTGACGCACTAAAATTGTGTATTGGGCATCTGCCGAAAATATCCACGTGGTAGCGCATATATGTCCGACGCTTTTTGTGGCTTGGCCGATCAGTGCCCGCCCGAGTTCGCGCGAAAGATCATTGGGTAGATGGACTGCGGCGACTTCAGTTTCAAGATGTGGCCATATGCCGGGCACATCGGCAGTGGGATGGGGAAAACCCATAGTGCAGGTTTAGCGACCCTGAATGAAGGCCATGACTTCGGCACGAGATTGGGTATCGGTGCGGTAAATACCGCGCGCCGCAGTCGTGACGGTTTTGGTGCCAGGTTTACGTACGCCACGCAATGACATGCATGTGTGTTCGGCTTCCACAACAACGAGGACACCTACGGGATCGAGCATGTTCTGCATCGCGTCAGCGATTTGCGATGTGAGTCGCTCTTGTACTTGAAGGCGGCGTGAGTAACCCTCAACTAATCGTGCGAGTTTTGATAAGCCAGTGAAGCGACCCGTCGTGCCTGGGAGATAAGCGATATGCGCTGTTCCCGTAAAAGGCAGCATGTGATGTTCACACATTGAGTCAAAGGGGATATCGCGAACGAGAACCATCTCGTCATGTTCGATATCAAATGTCTTGGACAAGTGATGATCGGGATCATTGTTGGTTCCAGAGAGGACTTCAGTCCACATGCGTGCGACGCGTGCGGGAGTGTCAAGCAAGCCATCTCGGGAGGGATCCTCACCAATGGCCTCGAGTAATTCGCGAATAGCTCGTTCGGCGCGTTCTTGATCGACTTCCCGCACCACGGGAGTGATCACTTTGTTGTCGAGTTTTTTGTCAACGGACATATATGGAACGCTATCGGAGACTTCAGCTACTGAATCCGCGAGAGCGAAATAGCTCAGCAAACAGGGCTTCTTCCCGTGCTCGGGCTTCTTTGATACGCCCACCGCGACCAGCCACCATGAGCTGCTTGATAACTCGCGTGGAGTACGCCGACTTACTGGCAATGGTTTTGGCTAGTTCAACGGCGTGGGCTAGAACCTCTCCTTGAGGTGCGGTGCGCAACGCGAGACCAATTTCGACGGCCTCGGGCGCTTCGATCCAGCGTGCAGTGAACAAAATTTCGGCAGCGCGTTGCCAACCAATTTGATCGGCGAACAAGATGCTGCTGGCGGCCTCGGGCGGGACACCAAGTTCGCTGAAAGGCACACGCATGCGCGCTGTCTCATCAATCAAAACAATGTCGCAGAATGGCAGCAACGTCATACCAATACCAACTGCTACTCCGTTGACGGCAGCGATCAAAGGCTTAGAGAATGTTTCAAGTCCATCAAGCAACACTGTGAACCCACCTGGCTGTGTGGAAGCAGGAGTGCCACTGGCAACGGCAGTTGCCATCTCGGCCATTTCTTTGAGATCTTGCCCCGAACTAAACGCTCCGCCAGCACCAGTGAGTATGGCCACGTGTACAGAATCGTCAGCGTCAATTTCTTTCAGCGCCGAGGCGAGGTCTTCGTATTGCGAAC
>WLTJ01000253.1 GCA_009705435.1 Actinomycetota bacterium
AGAACATTCTTATGACTTCTTCGCTACAAGAATCCTTCCTCACTGGTCGCTTCGTTAGTGCACTTCAGTTCGCCCACGATGTTCATCGTTCGCAAATCCGCAAAGACACTACGATCCCTTATGTCTCGCATCTACTCTCCGTCGCTGGTCTGGTACTCGAGAGTGGTGGCGACGAAGACCTCGCTATTGCTGGCTTACTCCACGATGCTGTTGAAGACGCCGAAGAAATCTCGGGTGAAGAGATGAGCGATCGCATTCGATCAAAATTTGGTGACCGAGTTGCCAACATTGTTGACGGCTGCAGTGATGCCAAAAGTTCAGCAGGTGGAAGCAAACCTCCTTGGCGATCGCGAAAAGAGGCGTACATTAAGCATCTACGATCGGCATCAGACGATGTCCTTCGAGTCTCTATTGCAGACAAAGTTCATAACGCACGCTCTATCGCCACAGACCAAGACCGATTTGGTGCAGAACTATGGAAGCGTTTTAGTTCTACAAGCGAAGAGTCACGTTGGTACTACACCTCATTGCGCGATATCTACAAAGAAAGGATCAGCGATTCATATCTGATCAAGGAACTAGATATTGCGATCGCCAGAATCTGGCCAGATTAATCCCGCACCTATCACCTCGCCCTAAGGCTCAACCTTGCGACGAGTCGTTTCAACGGTCCAGGCAGCACTGAACTCGCACCCACTAATCCCTTATACAGCGCACCGGGCACGCTCAACGCCTTGCCCTTCACCACATCTTCTAACCCAACTCGAGCAACCTCTTCAGACGTGCACCACAAGAACTCTGGAAACTGCGTCTGGTAATCGCTCGTGTTACTCACACTTTGAAACTCGGTGCGCGTCAGCCCCGGACACAACGCAGTCACCTTCACACCAGTCCCCCGCACTTCTTCGTGCAACGACTCCGTCAGATTGGTGACATACGCCTTCGTTGCCGCATACACCGCCAACTTCGGCGCTGGCTGAAAACTTGCAACACTTGACACATTCAACAACCAACCGCTTTTGCGCTCCACCATGACTTCAATCGCTGCTCGCGACAATCTGGTGAGGGCTCGAATATTCAACGCAATCTCATCATCAAGTCGCGCCGATTCAATCTCATGAAATAATCCCGACGAACCAAAGCCCGCATTGTTCACCACCAAATCAATCGGATGTTGCGGGTCAGCAATTCGAGCCACAACTCTTGCGCAACCCTCATCAGTCGTTAGATCTGCTTCAAGCACCTCAAAGTTGCTGTAACGATCAGCAATCTCGGTCAGTCGATCGCCTCGCCGCGCCACCAATACACAAGCCACACCGGCTTGACCCAATAAAACGGCCATTGATTCACCAATGCCCGACGAGGCCCCAGTCACGAGAGCTGAGCGAAACGGATATCTAGTCATTGCTCAACCGTAGACGACCACACGCAACAATACGGTCACGACCGCTACCGATAAGGTTGAAACCATGAGCGTCATGTCATCCACTAACGAGAAGTTTCTCGCCATTCTTCAAGGTCCGTACACCGGAGTACTGACCACCCTGTTCGCCGATGGCAGTCCACAAAGCACTCCTGTGTGGTTTCTGCTTGATGGCGATGACGTTTTGTTTTCAACAACCGCTGGTGCGCAAAAACTGCGCAACATTATGGGTGACGGACGTGCCACCTTTGCGGTGTACGACCCCGCCGATGACATGAGTTACGTCGAAGTGCGTGGCGCGATCAAAATCAGCGAAGATCCGACGGCCGACACTCGCGATCGCATCGTGCAAAAGCATGGTTACGTCGACGGTTCAGCATTTGACGCTCAGGGTACGCAACGATTCACACTGCGCCTCACGCCAACGAAAATCATCGGGCGCTAATCCCACTTGGGCGTCAGAAGTGCCGAATATGCCACGTTTTCGCGCCCAAGCGGGAGATTAAAAATCAGTGGGTGGCAGCGGCAGTGCCAGCGACGCCACCAGCAGCTGACAAGCGAGCATGTGCCCGTGCCAACTCGGCAGCACCATTTGCATCATGTTCGTGACGCAACTGTTCTTGCAAACGCTCAATATCGGCAGCAGCTTTGGCCTTATCGATTTCTGAACCGAGTTCAGCAAAGTCAGTCAAGATCGACACCTTGCCGTTACTCACTTCAACAAATCCACCGTGCACTGCCACATCAAGTATCGAACCATCAGTGAGATACAAACGCGAATGATTAGGAATCAACGCTGCCAAGAATGGAGCATGCCCAGCCAAGAACGCGATTTCTCCACCACCCAAGGTACGGGTAATGACCTGACTCGCTTCGCCAGAAAACAAAACGCGTTCTGGCGAAACAACTTCAACTCGCATCGTGTTTGCTTCGGCCATCAGACGCTTTCCTGAAGTGCCTTCGCCTTGGCGTATACCTGCTCAATTCCACCCACGTTCAAGAACGCCTGCTCTGGCAAATGGTCAAGGTCACCATTGAGAATGGCTTCAAAACTGGCCACTGTTTCTTCAACAGGCACAAACTCGCCTTCAAGACCAGTGAACACCTTGGCCACAAAGAATGGCTGCGACAAGAAACGCTGAATCTTGCGTGCACGCGACACTGTGAGGCGGTCGACTTCACTGAGTTCATCAAGACCAAGAATGGCGATGATGTCCTGAAGTTCTTTGTAACGCTGCAAGTTCTCCTGCACATCACGAGCCACCTTGTAGTGACGCTCGCCCACTACCTCAGGCGAGAGAATCGTTGACGTTGAAGCCAACGGATCCACAGCTGGGTAGATACCAAGAGCGGCCACTTGACGTGACAATTCTGTTGTCGCATCAAGGTGGGTGAAGGTGGTGAACGGAGCAGGGTCGGTGTAGTCGTCGGCAGGTACGTACACGGCCTGCAGTGACGTAATTGAACGTCCCTTGGTCGATGTAATGCGCTCCTGCAACTGGCCCATTTCGTCAGCGAGTGTCGGCTGATAACCCACGGCTGATGGCATACGACCCAACAGCGTGGACACTTCTGATCCAGCCTGCACGAAACGGAAAATGTTGTCAACGAACAACAACACGTCCTGGTTCTGTACGTCACGGAAATACTCAGCCATGGTCAGGGCCGACAGAGCAACGCGCAACCGGACGCCTGGTGGTTCGTCCATCTGGCCAAAGACCAAGGCAGCTTTTTCGAACACGCCCGACTCTTCCATTTCAATGCGAAGGTCGGTTCCCTCACGGGTGCGCTCGCCAACTCCAGCGAACACGGACACTCCACCGTGCTGTGAAGCCACGCGGTTAATCATCTCGGTGATGAGCACGGTCTTACCCACGCCTGCGCCACCGAACAAACCAATCTTTCCACCAGCCAA
>WLTJ01000254.1 GCA_009705435.1 Actinomycetota bacterium
GCACACCGAGGTTCTGTCGGGCGTTGTGTCGGAGGAGAAATGAAAGTTCTTGACTCAGACACCTACGAAGAATTACCTCCTGGCACAGTGGGTGAAATCTTTATGCGCAGTGGTCGTGGCGCTACCTACAAGTACCTCGGTGCAGAAGCACGGATCTCGCCTGACGGATGGGAAAGTTTGGGTGACCTCGGCAAGATTGACGAAGAAGGTTACGTCTACCTCACCGATCGACGAGGTGACATGATCTTGTCGGGTGGAGCCAATATTTATCCTGCCGAGGTTGAAGCAGCTTTGAGCGAACATCCGGACGTGGTCTCATCGGCAGTCATTGGACTCCCCGACGAGGACCTCGGTAATCGAATTCACGCTGTGGTGCAGATCTCTCAGCCCATCAATGAAGATGAATTGAGAGTGTTCCTCAACGAACGCTTGGTGCGTTACAAGGTGCCTCGGACTTTCGAGTTCACCACCGATGCAGTGCGCGATGACGCCGGCAAGGTTCGTCGCTCGGCCCTGCGTGATGAGCGCTCGTAATTCCGAGTGAAGTAATTCTCTATCGGGATTTACTTTTTCGTGAACGTAATCGGTAGCGATTGAATTCCCCGTACAAATGAAGAATGTCCATAGGTCGGTTGAAAAGCCGAATCCAAAAAGCGGATGTCATCTAGGCGATCAAAAATCTCTTTGTAGATAGAACGAAGTTCAAGCCGCGCCAAGGCGGCACCAAGGCAGAGATGAGGACCCCAGCCGAAAGCGATATGCGGGTTGGGGTTGCGGGTGACATCAAAGTCATGAGGATTCATAAAAACATCCTCATCGCGATTCGCTGCCGTATACAGCATCATCACTTGTGAACCCTCAGGGATCTTGACACCGCGTATCTCAACATCTTGCGTCGTCACCCGCACCATATTGACAATGGGGGTCACCCATCGCAAACATTCTTCAATCGCTCGATCAAGATCTTCTGGTGAACGACGCGCTATCGCCATCTGTTCGGGGTTTCTAATCAGGGCTTCCAGTCCCCCAGCAATGACATTTCTCGTGGTCTCATTACCGCCAACCAAAAGAAGCAATGCGTTGCCGACGACATGAGCATCATCCATCGCCCCACCGTCTTCAGCGGCATGAACTAATTTGCTGACTAAATCTTCACCCGGGTTTTTCTTTCGTTGTTCAATGACCTCACTGATGTAGATGTAGTACTCAAAGGCTGCATTAGCAACATCATCGGTCACATATCTCGGATCGTCGGCACCTGCGATCATGGCATCGCTCCAATGCTGCAACTTGTCATAGTCACTTTCTGGAGCACCCAACATCTCTCCGATCAATGTCATCGGTAGGGGTTTAGCAATGTCCTCAACGATGTCAGATGAGCCCTTCGGCACAACGGCGTCAACAAGTCGCCGTGCAACCTCATTGACGTGATCTTTATACGCCGACATTTGCCGCGGCGTAAAACCGCGAGCCACAACTCGACGCTGATCGCCGTGGCTTGGATCATCACTATCAATCATTGAGGGTTGGACACTGCCGTTTGGGCGAGATCCGATCACACCACTCGCGAAAATTGACGCCTGACGTTCTGCGAGACGAATATCTTCGATTTTTGTTAATGCCCACATACCGTTGATATCGCAATACACGGGCTGATTTTTCCGAATCCATTCCAAGGTCGGGAAAGGATCCTGTTGGTACATATCCCTGTTCAGAATGTCAATCTTCATCATTGTCCCCAGATTCTTTCCTACGACTCATGCAACCTTAGTGCCACGTTTGCCAACTTGGGTAACGCCTAACATCTCTGCCACTATGGTGCCATGATCATTCGTCGTCTCATAGTTTCTTGCTCCCTATTAGTGGCGCTGGTCGCCTGTTCAAATCGGGCTGATCTCAGTGAGCCTGCGACTTCAACCCCGTCTCCTGATTCTTCGGAGGCGACGACAACGCAAGCGCCGCAGTCAGATGCAGTGATGTTTGGAGATATTGCATCACCTTGTGGACCCGCCATTGATGGAGTGACACCCTCCATCGCTGCCGACGAAAATGGAGGCTCAGCCGATGCCATTGCGATCGCTACTGGGTCGGACAAGGGAAACTCCTTCATCTCAGGACTCAATGGAGAACTGTTTGATGCCGCAATCGCTTTTGAAGGCTGGTGTAACGCTCAGGGTGGAATCGCTGGTATGCCATTGAAAGTCATTGATGCGGATGCAAAACTTTTTGAAGTTCCTATTCAGATTGAAAATGTGTGCGCTAATGCCTTTGCCATGGTGGGCGGGGGTTGGGCCTTTGATGATCAAGAGTTCCCGCGTTTTCACGAATGTGGAATGATTGATGTAGCGGGATTCGTCGTGACCGCTGCCAAATCTCAAGCCGACAATACTTTTTCCCCACTTCCCAATCCATCAAATCTCAAAGATCAAGGCTGGTTTAAGTGGGCCGTAGCGCAGCGCCCTGAGGCAATGCAACATTTCGCAACTGTCTACAGCGATATTTTAACGTCCCAAATAGTTCAAGAGCAGTACCTTGAAGGAGCAAAAATTATCGGAGGGGTCACGGTCGTTGATCAGGTGGCTTACAACTCTGTGGGTGAAACATCATGGCTACCCATTGCTCAACGACTAAAAAATAGCGGTGTTCGAGCCGTCAGTTTGGTTGGCGTGCCAGAAGTTCTACCGCAATTGACCAAAGCCCTCGAGGAATTAGATTATTCCTTGGATCTCATCATGGTTGATGCAGGTTTTTACGCAGATGTGTTGATCACGGGCGGTGGTAGCAGCGTTGAAGGAGTCGTTGTTCGCACTAGTTACGCCCTCTTTGAAGAAGCGGATCGTGTCCCTGCTGTGCGCGATTACCTAGACATGATGAAGACCTACCAACCTTCTGGAAAAGTTTCAGGTTTGGGCATGCAATCATTATCGGCATTCCTACTGTTCTCGACTGCTGCTAAAAACTGTGTCGTCAATAATGCTGGTCTTCTCACCCGCTCATGCATAGCGCAGGAGATCTCAAAAATATCCGAGTGGACAGGTGGCGGTCTGCACGCACTTTCTAGTCCTGGAACCAATCAACCAAGTCCGTGCTACCAAATGATTGTCGTCAAGAACGGAAAATTTTCTCGAATGTATCCGCCGCTTGAGCCCACGGCGGCTGATCGCGCATTGATACCAACAGTAGAAATTACTGAGGATGGCTGGGCATGTGATGAAAGCACTTTGGTTCCACTAGTCGGCGACTATGGGGATGTCTCTGTCGGTAAAATTCCTAACTGACTTAGATTTTTTCGACCTGCACCATAGTGTCGTAGAA
>WLTJ01000255.1 GCA_009705435.1 Actinomycetota bacterium
CAGCAAACAAGCATGGGGTTGTCCTGATACGTGAAGCATCGGTCATCTCCATCAGTTCAGTGAGTGTTCGTTACCGCAGTGGTGAAGAAGAATTTGAAGTGCGCGCAGACACCGTGGTGGTGGCATCAGATGTGCATCCAGATTCCCATGTGGCAGATTCGTTGCAAGACTTGTCAGTTCCCGTACACATCATCGGTGATGCCAAGTCAGTTGACTACATCGAAGGTGCCATGCATTCAGCTCATGAGGTAGCCCGTGGACTCTGAGAATGAGGTACTGACTTTCGCTGATCATGTGCGGGCGCGCGCCAACGACGACAATATGGCGATTCGCTGTGAAGAAATTTCTCTGACCTATCGCCAATGGTGTGTACAAGTTGCCGCTCGCGCTGCGCTGTGGCGCCAAGTCTTAGCGGAGAGACCCCGAGACACACCGCCCCACATTGGTGTTTTGCTGGACAACACACCTGAATTCACAATGTGGCTCGGCGTTGCGGCGGTGACTGGTTCAGTAGTCGTTGGCATTAACCCAACTCGTCGTGGGGCCGAATTAGCGCGCGATATTGTTCACACCGCCTGTCAGATCGTGATCACTGAAGAGCATCAGATGGCTTTGCTAGATGGTCTTGATCTCGGTGACGCTAACGGCTTTGTTCTTGTGACTGAGTCGCAGAAATATCTTGATCTCGTGGACTCTTATCTCGGCGCAGAACTGCCGTCAGCCCAGGATTGTCCCGTTGACCCGGCAGCCACATTTCTCTTGCTCTTTACGTCAGGTACTAGCGGTGCTCCGAAAGCTGTGATCACAAGTCACCAGAGGCTGGGTGCCGTAGCAGTTTCGATGAAGTCCATCTTGGCCTTGACGCCAGATGACACGACGTACATCTGTATGCCACTCTTTCATTCCAACGCTCTTTTCACGGCGTGGGGTCCCAGTTTGGTCAACGGTACTTGTATCGCTTTACGACGTAAGTTTTCAGCCAGTGAGTTCTTGAGCGATGTACGCAAGTTTGGTGCGACGTATTTCAATTATGTCGGCAAACCCTTGGCCTACATTTTGGCCACCCCTGAACAAGAAGACGATTCCGACAATCCGTTACAACGCGGTTTCGGAAACGAAGGATCCGAAATGGATTTGGAGCGCTTCGCCGAACGTTTTGGCTGCAAACTCACTGACGGATATGGTCAGACCGAGGGCGGAGTAAGTATCGTTCGGGTTCCAGGAATGCCGCAGGGTTCATTGGGTATTTCTCCTCAGGGCGGAATCACGGTGCGTAGTCCCGACACAGGCGAGGAGTGCCCACCAGCAAAGTTTGATGGTGATGGCCGTCTGTTGAACGCCGAGGAGGCCACAGGCGAGATCGTTAATTCGGGGCGTGGAACTTTTGAGGGCTACTGGAATAACGTTGAGGCCAATAACGAGCGAATTCGTAACGGTGCCTATTGGACTGGCGACTTGGGTTATCGCGATGCGAATGGTTTTTTCTTTTTTGCTGGCCGTAGTGCCGACTGGATGCGTGTTGATGGAGAGAATTTCGCCGGCGCTCCTATTGAACGTATCGTGATGCGTCATCCTGATGTGATCTTGGCCGCCGTGTATGGGGTCCCCGATCCGGAAATTGGCGATCGGGTGATGGTCGCATTGCAACTGGTGCCAGGAACGCAATGGGACGCAGTGGAGTTCGCTGCATTTCTTGGCGAGCAAACAGATCTCGGTCCGAAGTGGGTGCCAACTTTCGTACACATTGTTGAACAACTTCCACTCACGCAAACCAATAAGGTGATCAAACGCGAATTAGTTTTGCGTCGTTGGCACGATGTTGAAAATAATGAGAATGCTCAGGTCTGGTGGCGAACAGGTAAGGAAATTCGCTTTGAGAGGTTCACGAAAAGTGACGCTGATGCATTACGCGCCAAGTTTGTAAGAAGTAATCGCGGTTCAATCCTGGTCTGAAAACGGCTACGGGATTAAAGCGATCTTGCCGGCAACCTTGCGATCCTCAAGATCCTGCAGGGCTTGAGCGGCGTTGGCGAGGGGATAGGTGTGAGGTTCAACAGGGTGCAGTTTGCCGGCAACAATTAAAGCGAGAACCTCTTGCAGCATGGCTTCGTTCAACTCGGGATTCCTGCCCGACCAAGAACCCCAGTCAACTCCGATGACGCGGCGGTTTCGTAACAAAACCTGATTCGCTGGGAGTTTTGGAATACCAGCCACAAAGCCAATCACTAAATACTGACCGTCGTCAGTGAGGGCGCGCAGACAGGTTTCGCCAAGTTCTCCTCCGACTGGGTCGTAGAGGTAATCAACGCCTCCACCAGAGAGTCGCTTGGCTTCTTCTTTGACCTCGTTGGCGGGCAATGTTGAATCAATAGTCGCGAAGGCACCGCGCTGTTGAGCAAGGTCACGTTTTTCTTGCGTCGAGGCGGCAGCAATCACGCGCACTCCCAAAGCCTGAGCAACATCAACCGCGCCAAGACCGACGCCACTGCCAGCGCCAAGGACCAAAAGGCATCGGTCGGCTTGAACCTGAGCACGTTCAACGAGAGCAAACCAGCCAGTGAGATAACTTTGCATAAAGGTGGCCGCTTGGCCATCAGTAAGAATGTCCGGCAATCTCGTCAGACGTCGCGCCGGAACCACGGCCTGCGAACTGAATCCGCCGAAGAGGTTGGCAAAGACTCGGTCACCAATGTTGAGATCTGCGACGTCGGGGGCAATCTCAATAATTCTGCCAACAGCCTCTGATCCAGGAATAAACGGCGTTTGTGGCTTGATTTGATACTTTCCTTGAACCATGAGTGCGTCAACAAAGTTTACTCCGCAGGCTGTGATGGCGATTCGTACGTAACCTGCAGGCAGTTCTGGATCAGGCAATTCTTGGAGTTGCAATTGGTTCAGCGGTGCGAATTGTTGACAGACAATCGATTTCATAGTGCGACCGTAATGGGCTTTGCGTCACCGATGCAATCTGACAGAATGTGGTCAACGGTTTTGGGGGATGAACATGGGAACTATTTGCGTCACAGGTACGGCATCAGGTATTGGTGCGGCGACGAAAGCCAAGTTGGAATCCTTGGGTCACAAAGTTATCGGAGTTGATTTGCGCAATGCCGATGTCTGCGGCGATATCTCCAAGGTGGCGGAGCGACAACGAATTGTGGATGAGGTCACTGCTTTGTGTGGAGGTGTCCTCGACGGCTTGGTCCCTTGTGCCGGAGTCAGTAACCCAGCATCAAATGAACTGAAAGTGCGAGTGAATTTTTATGGCACCATGGCACTCGTCAACGGCTTGCGATCGGC
>WLTJ01000256.1 GCA_009705435.1 Actinomycetota bacterium
AACGAAATATGGCTACGCAAGGAGCCTCGTCGAAAAGTGGGCACGATCAAAAATATTCCTGCGTATTTCCACCCTCTTGATGCCATCGGTTCATGGAACCGTTTATATGGGCAGGGTGGTTTTTTGCAGTATCAATTCGTCGTTCCTTTTGGCCAAGAAAAAACTTTGCGACGAATCATTGAAATGGTGGCTGTTTCAAAAACTGCTAGTCCGCTTGTCGTTCTCAAGCGCTTTGGAGAATCCAATCTTGGTCCAATGAGTTTTCCTATTCCTGGTTGGACATTGACTGTGGATATGTCCTGTGTTGCTTCAGGGGTCAGTGAACTGCTGCATAGTCTTGACTCGATGGTCGTGGAGGCTGGCGGGCGTCATTATTTGGCTAAGGACGCACATACGACTCCTTCAGTTATTCGACGGGGGTACCCACGGCTCGATGAGTGGAAAGCCATTCAGCGTGCCGTTGATCCGAGTGGAGTCTGGCAGAGCGATCTTGCCCGTCGTTTAGAACTCATTTAGCAGCAAAGAAAAAAGGATCATCATGGAAAATGCAGTCGGTGAAGTTCAAAATATTTTATTACTTGGTGGTCGTAGTGAGATTGGCGTAGCAATCGTGCGCAAACTTCTCTCGCCGTCTGCGCGAGTTGTGACCTTGGCTTGTCGGCAGCCAGATGAGGCGTCAGAGTTGACCCACTCGCTGAGCCGCATCGGTTTAAGTGTTGAAGCGGTTTCCTTCGACGCTGCTGATACAGCGGCGCACAAAGGTTTCTTGGCTGATGTGGTGGCGCGTCACGGCGATATTGATGTCGCGATTTTGGCATTCGGGGTTCTCGGTGATCAGGAAAAATTTGATGAGGATCCGCAGTCAGCAGTCAGTGCGGTGCACACCAACTACACAGCATCGGTTTCAGCCGCACTATGTCTCGCGTCGCAGTTTCGCCAGCAGGGTCACGGCAAACTCATTGTTCTGTCAAGCGTGGCAGGTGAGCGGGTTCGCAAGGCTAATTTTGTTTACGGTTCAAGTAAGGCCGGCCTTGACGCTTTTTGTCAAGGCCTAGCTGATTCATTGGAGGGTTCAGGAGCGAGCGTGCTGATCGTGCGACCGGGCTTTGTGCATTCGGCAATGACGGCGGGGATGAAGCCTGCTCCATTTTCGACCACGCCCGAGGTGGTTGCGAATCTCACCGTCAAGGCTTTGAACGCTGGTCAGCGAATGGTCTGGACGCCTGGAATTTTACGATGGTTGTTTATGGTGTTGCGTCACTTGCCAGGTCCGCTATGGCGTCGCTTGCCTTTGGGCTGACTTCAAGAACTGACGTGTCAACGTTGGCGTAGTCGGGGTTGAATATGCCGCGACATGTAGGTGTGCAGGTGCCATCTGGGCGCGGAGTGACTGGCACTAGAACCTCGACTGCATAATCAAAGAGAGGTTCGTAGGAGGCGTCGTATGGGCCAATGCCGTCGCCTGTCGAGCACTTTTGATAGAGGCGAACTAAATCGTGCTGATATGAACCTCTGAGACAGAAACTGTTTTCGACAACTTGGTTTGGCACATCAGAACCGAACTTGGTGGACTCATTGGGTTCAATCCATCCCGACCAAAAACGGGTCAAGATTAACCAATCAGCGCTTTGCACATCATCGGCAAGACGTGAATCGGCTCGGTCGGCGAGACCCGGATCCATCTCAATGAAATAAGTTGCTGGAATGAGATCGGGGAAAAGATAATAAAAGAAAGCATCACTATAAGAAGTGTTGCGTAGATCCACAGGGCCGACTAATAGACGCTCGCCAGGATGAGATAACTGATCGAGATCTTTGACTACTTGAAGTGATGCCATATACGGTCTGTCATCTCCGAGATAGAAGTAACGATCGCCGCGAGTCACTTGCAGTACCTCGGTTTTTCCTGACATGCTGCGCCACGCCAAATCGGTGAAGGTCCGCAGGGTGTAAAACGGAACAAAGATCACGACAATGGCGAGCGTGATTGACAACGCTGTGGCTAAGCGGACAGTTGGATGTGTCCTAGGTGCTCGGTGGCGAATCAATTCAATGAGAGCGATGATCAATATAGGCCAAGAAATACACGAGACCCACAGCAAGTGAGCGCTATCTGGTCGTTGTAATGCTTGGGGTAAAAGTCCGATACCAAAAAGAGCAACGATGAAAAGTGCGACGCCGCGCTGTTGTGAGGCTGTGGAATCGGAGCGTTTGATGACCCGAAAGGCGATAACGGCTATGAGTAAAGCGATCACAGGTAACAGGAAAAACCAAACAAAAAGCTGTTGCGGCGCGCTGAGGTGCGGCACACCCCACCATGGCGCAAATTTTTCACTAATGACCTGCAATGCGCCTTGCAGATAGTGCCGATTCGGCGGACGAGGTAATTCGCGACCTGGTCTCAAGTGGATGACTGGATCCAATAACACGCCACGAATAATTGCACTAGGTCCTGCTTGGATCAGATGAACCCATAACGACATGAGGCCCACAGCAAAGCCACACATCACCTGGCTGACGATACGTCGTGAACGTTTCCATAGTGCCCAACCGAAAACGAGAGAAAGTGCTAAAACCAAATCGGGGCGAAAGGTCAACGCCAGACCAGCGAGTAAACCGGCAGTGATCCAACTAGTGCGCGTAGGGAGAAGTTGACTTTGGCGGTTGATTGCCCTGGTGCAGAAAATAACTGACCATAACGCAATTCCGACACCGCCGCTCCAAGCCAATGCTTGCAGGCCAATGGGTGTGAGGACAAAAATTGTCGAAATGCATCCCACGAGTGTTGAGGCTTTTTTACCCCAAGGACGGGTGACGACAACCAAGCCAAAGATCACCAGTAGATGTTGTGCTAATCCAAATGTTCGTTCTGAGATGAGACTGACATCGAAGACGCGGTACCACAATGAAAGTACATGCAGAGACCCAGGTCCATAGAGATGCAAAAAGTCAACATTGGCAACAGCGCCTTTGATGACTCGCTCGGGAAAGACGAGCATGAATCCTTCCTCCATGGACGAGCCGATCGCACGATAGAGGGCCGGAAGAGTGATGGCAATCGTCAGTGTTACGACACCTAATGACGCCCATGTTGCGCGAGCCTGTCTACCCACTATCAAGCGCAGATTTATAGTTGCGCCTTGAACAAAAGAACGCGCTACTGAAGTTGCAGGCTCATCATCGTGACGGAGACTGCGTGGCGCATAGCGGGCGCGTAAACGTTGCAGCAACGGGTATCCACCCACGGCAGCGAGCACGCACAAGGCCGGTTCGGCGGGGACGCGAAAACG
>WLTJ01000257.1 GCA_009705435.1 Actinomycetota bacterium
GGTGCGAACTTCCGATTCTCCAATAACAGATCGTCGATATTTACTGGCGTGTCATCGGTTGACATATTTCTCCCATACAAAAGTCGAGATTTTCAATTCATTTCTCGCAGATAACTCTAGGCGACTAGACATAAGGGGTCATGTCTGAAACCGTTGCCCACCCACAAGAATCAGACCTTCGATTTGGGCCAGCCGAATGGGCACTTTCGGGAGTCATTTCATTGGTCTGGGGCAGTTCGTTTCTGTTTATCGCAATTGCTATCGACCATGTCGCCACTCCAGTCGTTCCGATGGCGCGAACCTTCTTTGGCGCGCTGGCATTGGCCTGCATCCCGTCGGCACGACGAATGGTCGAGCGGTCTGATATTGCTCGACTGGTCTTGTTGTCATTCGTGTGGATGGGACTGCCCTTCTTGCTCTACCCCATGGCCGAAGAAACGACGTCAACTGCAATCACGGGAATGCTCAATGGCGGACTACCCGTCGTCACCGTTGTTGTCGGTGCCATTTGGTTTCGCCGCATGCCCAGTGTGTTTCGCATGGTGTCGGTTCTCATCGGCTTTGCTGGTATCGCCCTCATCTCGTTCTCGTCGGTGAGTGGCGATGAAAAAGGTGCTGCAGCCGATGTGCGCGGCGTTGTCCTTCTGCTGTTGGCCCTGTTGTGTTATGGAATCGCCGTCAACATCGCCGCACCTCTCCAACGCAAATACGGATCATTACGCTTGATGTTGTGGGTCGAGTCACTTGCGTTCTTATGGTCATTGCCACTGGGCATTCCCGCATTGTTCGATAGCCACTTCGCATGGTCGGCATTATTTGCACTACTCGCCCTTGGTGCGGTCGGCACCGGACTTGCTTTTGCGGTCTATGGAGTTTTACTCGGACGGTCAGGAACCGTACGTGGCATGATCGGAACTTTCTTTACTCCGATTGTTGGCGTGATCTTAGGAGTTCTCTTTCGCGATGAACATATTCGTTGGCCGGCAATCATCGGCATGTTGATCGTTGTCGCTGGCGCGATCATGACGAGCCGCCCCGACCACAACGAGTCCTTTAGGCATCGCGGCGTTTAAAGCGCGCGAGGGCGAACAAACTCAAAGCCAAAATCCACAGTCCGAAATACCCGACTGATCCCCAGCGACCAAAGTCCATATCTGAATCTTCAAGACGCAATGAGTTCAAACCAGTTTGGAACGGCATCCACTTAAAGATTGATTCGCTAATAGCAACTGACAGAAGACCACCAATGAGTGATTCAAGAAGAAGCGGCCACAAGACTAAAACAGTGACGGCACTGGGTGGATTGCGCGTCAAGGTGCCGATAGCCATGCCAAGCAGCGACACCACAACACTCAAGGTAATCAGTGCTAAATATGCCTGCCCCATATCGCCGTTGGACAACTTGCCCACAGCACCGCGTGAATCCAATATCGCCTCACCCGCTGTATTGCCGACCAAGATAACGAACGCGGTGAGCCCGCCAGACAAGATTGCGAGCACAATACCTTTGGCTACATAGGCGCGAATTCGACGAGGATTCGCAGCCAATGTGAGCCGAATTGTTCCTTGCGAATATTCCTGAGTGATGGCCAACACCCCAATAATTCCGAATAGCAAAACACTCAGGGAGCCACTTCCTAATAGAACCGAAGAAACGACTCTGTCATCGACATCACGGACATTGAAAAACGCAGTGGTCAGCAAGGTGATCGCTAGGGGCAAGATGACCGCAAAACATGTCATCGTGATATTGGAGCGAACCGTGCGTAACTTCAACCATTCACTACGAATGAGAGCAATCATGATGCAACTCCCTTCGACTGGGTCTCGGCATGACCGTGATATTGCACGGCATCGGCGGTGACTTCTAAGAATGCGTCTTCCAGCGAACCAGTTTGTGTTGATAACTCGTGCAACACCACATTGTTCTTGGCCGCAAGTTCACCAATCATTGCTGCTCCCACACCGTGGAATTCGGCGAGATCACTCCCCATGGAAACATGCATGCCCTGCTCTTGAGCCAACGACACCAGGGACGTCAGTTGTGGACTTTTCACAACAACCCATTTCTTGGCATATTGATCAATAAAATCAGGAACTGTGCATTCGGTAATCAATCGACCTTTACCAATCACAATCAGGTCATCAGCCATAAGGGCCATTTCTGAAAGTAAGTGACTGCTCACCAAAACCGAGCGACCCTGCGATGCCAAGTGCTTGAGCATTTCTCGAATCCAACGAATACCTTCAGGGTCAAGACCGTTTGCTGGTTCATCCAAGATGACGACTTTTGGGTCCCCTAATAGCACCGCCGCTAATCCGAGGCGTTGCTTCATACCTAACGAGAATTGACCAACACGTTTTTTGGCGACATCCATTAAGCCCACGAGTTCAAGAACTTCATCAACACGTTTGGGTGACATTCCGTTACTCATTGCTAACCATCGCAAATGATTGCGAGCGGTTCGACCTGAATGTGCGTTTCCGGCATCAAGTAAGGTGCCCACTTCATGGAGTGGTTTCTTGAGTTCTCGATATGACTTTCCATCGAAGAGGGCCGTACCCGACTGCACGCGATCAAGGCCGATCATGCAGCGCATGGTCGTGCTCTTTCCCGAACCGTTTGGCCCAAGAAAACCTGTCACACGTCCGGGCTTCACGGTAAAGGAGAGAGAGTCAACTGCAATCGTTGAACCGTACTTTTTGGTTAAACCCTCAACGGTAATCATGGTTGTAACTTAGCCCACTCCATCACGGTAAAACCGCCAACCCCTGAAGTCTCAAGTAATGCTTCGGCTTCACTGATACGGCTTCGCATTTTCATCGCCAGCAACCCTGGTCGCGCTGATTCTTCATTCCAGATTCGTTTACCCTCTTCAACTAATTCATCAATGCCCCACAATTGCAAGAACTGCGATTGTGAGCGCACAGAATCTGGTTGCCCACATGTCGCAATGATTTGGTCGAGGCACACATCATTGGTGATGTCTTGTAAGCCAACGTTACGTAAATAGTGCGCTCCCTTTTCGTGACCCGCATATGTTCGTAACCAATCGCGCCAGGGTCGCTGAGAAAGTTCACTGGTCAATGCCACAGAATAATCAATGACGACCAATCGTCCATTGAGTCGATCTATGACATCCTTGACCCACTCGACCGCCGATTGCTGCCATGGAATGCGAGCGCCAAGAGTTGCTTTGGTTGGTAAATCAAAATTTGTCCTATCAAGCAGCGAATGTAATACCTCACTCAATGA
>WLTJ01000258.1 GCA_009705435.1 Actinomycetota bacterium
GCTACCACTTCAGCCGCTGGACTGATGTCGTGCCCTTCGCCTGTGAGTGAAGCCCCCACATCATTGACGATGACTTTGGCCCCCTCAGCGGCGAAAGCCAGTGCATGAGCGCGACCAAGTCCTCGTCCCGCTCCAGTAATAATGGCCACGCGGCCGTCACAGATTCCCATTTTTTTTGTTGCTTTCTCTAACAGGTGATTCCGCCGTCAATGACGACGATTGAACCAGTCATATAGCGGCCTTCATCAGAAGCAATGAAGGTGAACATATTTGCCATCTCATCGGGTTCAGCTGGATCCATAGGCGTCATGATTTTGCCCATCAAACCGTAATCAGCATCAGCAGGTAGGGAGGCGAATGAAGCGTAAATGGCGGTATTCGTTCCGCCCGGAGCAACTGCATTGACGCGCACGCCTTTGCCACGATATTCGTAAGCTAATTCGCGCGTGAGGTTGACGACGCCACCTTTACTGGCGCAATAAGCAGCGCTCCAAGGAGCGCCCATAATTCCTGATGTTGACGCTGTGTTGACGATGACCCCATCACGACCAGTTTGGGCGTAAGAAGCGAGAAGGTGGGGCAGTGCGTAGCGAGCGACATAGAAAGTGCCATTGAGGTTGACGGCCACGATGCGGTCAAACCATTCCGGAGTTTCTTCATGACTGTTTGCAAAATGTCCAATGCCAGCGATGTTGCACACAATGTCTAAACCACCCAGGGCTTTGGCCGCTTTATTGACAACCTTCTCAACCTCAATGGCTTTAGTGACGTCTAAGTCGTAAGCCACGGCAGTGCCACCAGCCTTTTTGATTTCGGCGGCTGTTTCTTTGGCGCCGCGTAAATCGGCGAGGGCAACATGAGCGCCTTCAGCGGCAAATCGCAACGCTGTGGCTCGCCCGATTCCTGATCCAGCACCTGTGATGAAGGCCCGTCGAGCACGCAGACGCTTGTAAATCGGCGCTGGTTTCACTGGCGATTTCTTAACGATGGCTTTTTTTACTGGTGGCTTCTTCGCAGTACTCATTTTGCCCCTCCATAGGTAGCTCGTAGGTCTTTCTTTAAGACTTTGCCACTTGGATTTCGTGGTAAAGCGCTCACGATTTCTAATTGCTCGGGAATTTTGTGCACCGATAGTTGGGCACTCTTGAGAAAGGAAACCATTTCATCAAACGTAATCGTCGTATCAGGCTTGCAAACAAGAACAGCACAGGCTCGTTCTCCGCTTTTGTCGTCTGGCAAACCAATGACAGCGGCATCAGCGACGGATGGATGAGCGAACAGCAAGTCTTCAATCTCTTTTGCGGAAATATTCTCACCCTTGCGAATGATGATGTCTTTCAAACGGCCGGTGATACTCACAAAACCCTGTGCGTCAATAACGCCTAGATCACCAGTTCGAAACCAGCCATCCTCGTCAAAGGCTTCGGCGTCAAGGGAAGCGTCAAGATATCCCTGACAGACTTGGCGACCCTTGACTCGTAGTTCACCTTCTTCTCCGGGGGCACATACCTTGCCGTCAATAACGGTGCGCAACGTGACACCAGGACAAGGACGCCCATCCGTGACGGCTTTTTTGTCATCGGGGTCATCAACATGAACCATGGTATTGATCGGTGCTTCAGTCAGTCCCCAGCCACCGATGAGTGGTGCATTAAACGCACGCATCATTTCGGCATGAAGGGTTTTTGGTTTGGGAGCGCCACCGCCATTGAAGATGCGTACGTCGGGAAGCAACTGCTGTCCCGTTGGTAATTGATTTTGAGCGTTGAGGTAGGTCAACCAAAAAACGGTTCCCGCGCCGGCACAGGTGACCCCGTTTTCACCCAGCCACTTCGGGGTGTTCGCGGGGTCAAAGGTCTCAACCATCAATAACTCAACACCAGTTTGCATGGCATTGAAAAGCCACACCAATCCACCGACATGAGTGATCGGAAAGACGACCGCTGCCTTGTCCTCGGGGGTGACTTGCATACTCCACTGCATGCCATCATTCGCAGCCGACAAACTGTTGTCGCTGTGCTTGGCCCCCTTCGGGTCAGCTGTCGTGCCCGAGGAATAGAAAAGCCAACGCACGGCATCAAGTTCGGCCTGATAGGTGGCGAGACCAGCAGGGTCTGCTTCGGGCATGTCGGGATCAGCGACAATGATCTCAACATTGCGGCCAAGTGAGGCCACGACCTCGCGGGCCATTGGTTCATAATCAAAGCCGCGAAACATGCGTGGAACAATCAAAACTTTGCAGTCTGACTGGGAGACAATAAAACTCACTTCCCGATTTCGGTAGATCGGCAGAATTGGATTTTGAATCGCACCTAAGCGTGAGAGTGCGCCCGTGAGAACCAGCGACTCGAAACGAGATGGGAGGACCCACGAGACATTGGTATTTTTACCGATACCTCTGTTTGAGAGTCCTGCAGCAACTCGTTCACACCAATTCTTATATTCTCCGTAGGTCAGAGTTCGACCGTTTCCATCAAGAGCCATCCGTTTGTCGGGTGTCATCAGGGCGCGTTCAGATATCAGTTGCCAGAGAGTCTTTCCCGCAGTGTCGATTGTTTCAGCGATGTGTTGATTCATGTTGATGAGAGGTCGATTTCTTAGAACGTAATCACGGCGCGGGCGAGCGTTCCGCTTTCCAGGCCGTGTACGGCATCTTGCCAATGATCAACCGGGAAAGTGGCGCTCACAAGTTCGTCCAGGAGGATTTCGCCGCGTCGGTAGAGTTCAATGATTCGGGGGATATCACGCTGGGGACTGATTGTCCCGTAGCGACAGCCAATAATGCCGCGATCGACTTGAGTGAGACGCGTGTACAGACCTTCAAACTTTGCAGTTTGACTGCTGACGCCGATGACAACAACGGTGCCTTCCCAGTCGAGGCACTCGAGAGCGTTGTACGTCACGCTCGGATGTGCGACACAGTCAAAGGCCCAATTCACTCCACCCGAATTAAACGGACCACGTGGTGTCGTTTCATTGTGCGGCATGATTGCTCCTACTGCAACCACGATGTCCTCGGTCTTTCCATCAAGGAAGTGCGTGGCGCCAAATTTCTTAGCAAGCGCTTCCTTTTCTGGAACAGTGTCCACGGCAATGATCGTGGTGGCACCTTGAACTTTGAGGGCCTGAATGACATTGAGTCCCACGCCACCAACACCAAAGACCAAGGCCGATTGACCGCGCTTGACATTGGCGCGATTGAATACCGCACCCATGCCAGTGACAACACCA
>WLTJ01000259.1 GCA_009705435.1 Actinomycetota bacterium
GTTGATGGCGGTATTACTGCTAACACTGGGCAATTCATGCCACGTGAGTTGCCAGCGGATTCTTAGCAAGATGATCAAGAAAAATGCAATAAGGAGAAAAAGATGACAGAGCACCCAGAGAATTATGAAGATGTCACAGTCTTTGGCCTTGACGAGGATGTTGAGGAACAACTCTTATTGGCGCAAAATGAATGCACCTTTATTTGGTCAAATAAAGAAGGTTGGCCAGTAGGTGTGATCATGTCCTATGTCTGGCGACGAGGAAGTTTTTGGCTAACGGCTTCATCGCAACGAGCACGAATTTCCGCGGTTCGTCGTGACCCACGAGTGTGTGTCGTTGTCACCTCAACTGGATCATCAATGGCACGAAACAAGACAGTCACATGGAAAGGCGAATGCGTCTTGCATGATGATCAAGCAACAAAGGATTGGTTTTATCCAGAGTTGTCAGAAGCGATTCTCGGTGGTCCGTCAACTCAGCGTGACGCCTTCACATTATTTTTAGATTCCCCCCGCCGTGTGATTCTTGAAGTCAAGCCGACGCAACGTATTGGATATGACGGCGGCAAGATGGGTAAGGCAACATCCGAATGGATGGCCGAACAGGCCACTAAAACGAAAGCAGATAAATCATGAGTGAACGACTAGGACTAACGGCCGATCAGGTCTTGACAACGACGCGCTCGGTGCGCAAGCGACTCGACTTGCAAAGGCCCGTGGAGCGTGAAGTATTGATGGAGTGCATCGAAATAGCTCATCAGGCACCAACTGGTTCCAATATGCAGGGTTGGCGTTGGCTCTTCGTTGATGACCCAGTGAAGAAGAAGGCTTTGGCCGATATGTATCGCGGAAACTTTTATCCATATGTCAATGACCCCAATCGCCCTCGAGGAGATCATCAGGGTGAGCGAATCCTGGATTCAGCGACCTATCTCGCCGATGTCATGGATCAAGTTCCGGTGTTACTGATTCCGCTCATTGCTGGTCGCCTCGATACTGGCACTCCAACTTTTGGTCAAGCTTCGGCTTGGGGTTCATTGTTGCCAGCAGTCTGGAGTTTCATGTTGGCATTGCGCGAACGCGGTATGGGTTCAGCATGGACAACTTTGCACTTGCCCAACGAAAAAGAGGCCGCCGAATTGCTCGGTATTCCATTTGATCAATACACCCAGGCTGGGTTATTCCCTGTGGCGTACACAATTGGCACTGACTTTAAAGTGGCCAAGCGCGTTGCTGCTGAAAAGTTTGTGCGTTGGAATAGTTGGAGTTAACTTCTCCTAGGTTCGTTGCTTCAAGCCTCAGTTGATGCCCAGAGTCGAGCGTCAGCCGAGGCTGCCCAGGTGATGGCGTTACTCAGTGCTCTGCGAAAGTTCGGATCACCATAGGTCACTGGACCATCCCCAAATTGGAGATATGCCAAAGGGGAGTTGCCAGCCTTTTTCACCCACGCCACCACATTGCTTCCTGCAGGATGCGTCCAACCAGTGTTGCTATTGCGTTGTCCGCGAATCGCTAGGTCCGAGGAACTAAAGAGAGTTGGATCGTGAGTGGGGAAGTTGGTGCGCATCAGAGGTATCACGTCATCTTCGAAGATGGGACAGCAGTACAACTCATCGGTCAGAGTGAAGGAATCGCTCAATCCCGCACAGATCGGGTGCTGTTGATCCAACACTTCAATGGTGTGTTGAACATCAAAAACGTAACCCGAGTCCGGATACTGCTTGCCGCGCAAAGTCGCCGGTTGATAATGAAAGCGTCCGCCGATGAGTTCAGCAAAGCCCTCCCACGCCGGCCAACTTGCCAAAGCGTGGTGCATAAACACTAAACCAACACCAGCGTCTTGCAATCCCTGTAGTACCCCTAGGTGCTCGGGCGTGGGTTCGGGAAAGTTCACTGGCGGAATGGAGCCTGTGAATTGCAAACCTGGCATGTCGTAAAAAACAACGACGTCGTAACCCAGCGTCGGTGTGGTGGCAGGAGTCCACTCAATTTCCGTCATGGAATCAAATATCGCGAAGAAGGGTTCGGCAACGAATGGATGGCCACCAGTCACGACTTGAATCCGCAGCGAACTATCTGTCATGCCCATCACAACAACCGAATGCTCGCGTGGGTCAGCACAATCAATTGGTCAGTGTCGTTCAAGTGGATCTATGACGACACGATGGTTCGCCACTTGGGGTCCGCCTACCCAGCCACACAACTGTGGGTCACACTCGCGGATCTCGCCTTCGATGTAACTGCCGTTGTCATTGAATAATCCCCATTTACCTTCAAAGGAGACTCGTATATGGCCTTCACCATCTTGTTCGTATAAGGCCTTGCTAAAAGGGTGGATAATGCCACGCATCTCAGTGCCGTCCCGTGAAGTCTTTGTTGACAAATTCGCCGAGGAGCTTATGTAGCCAGCGAACTTTGACCTCTTGGTAGTTGGCCAAGGTGACGCCTGGCTTCCATGTTGTTTCTAGGCCGGCTTGAACTTTGCTCATATTGAAAACATCTTGTTGGAAAACCTTTGCCAACATGCCCAACTCTGTGGCATTGGTAAAAGGTTCATCAATCGTGAGATCACGACGCTTGGCATTAGGCGGCCTCTTGCCTGAAAAGGGCGAGAGAAAGAAGACTTCCATGATCGATGAGCGGTGATCGTCACCGTTTGGTCGGAAACGATACACAATGCGGTTAAAGGCTCCCCACGGATGCATATTCGGAAAAATTGTGTAGTCAATACTGTCCATCATCTCGGAATCGCTCATCGAGTCGACGCGATCACCAACAGCAGATCGCCAACGATCTCTCGCTGAGGCTGAAGCCACGGCGCGCGCCGTTTGACCAGCGGGAATTTTGATTGGACTGTCTTGATCAACGCGCACATCAAGCATTCCGCGCATCATGTCATCTTCGCTTACGTCGTACCACAACAGTGGGCTGGTTGAGAGGCCTGCAGTGATCACGCGTGAATAGTTTTCCCACACATCAACTTGTGAGTTCGTATCAGCCAAGTAGGGGAGGATTTGTGGATGCGTTGCATTGACGTGGTAGGCCTCGCTGAAAGCCTCCTGAGCGATTTTCCAGTTAGCGCCAATGATTTTTGTGACATGGGCTTCGATAAATCGATCTTCTAATTTCCAAATTTCAAATTGCTCCTGAATGCCGCCGAGGAAATCGCTCAGTGGTTCACATTGTGGATCTGGGTTGATGAACACAAATCCCGCCCA
>WLTJ01000026.1 GCA_009705435.1 Actinomycetota bacterium
CGACCAAGAAAGCCGTTGACGCGATTTGGTCGGTCAAGATGCAGTTCAAGCATGACAGCGAACTTGCCCACTTCGGATGCGCCCGCACCACCCAAGCGGGAAGGATCGGGCGGGACTGGGTCATCTGATGTTTCAGTAATCAGTGCTCGGTGGATGAGTTGGGCTACCAAAATAGTGAAGCCCCATCCCTCGGTCACATCATCACTGGGTTCAGTTGAAGCAACTGCAGCGGTGCCGTCCCGAGTATGTTTCCTCCACAATTTTTGTAATTGACGATTGAGTTCACTCAATGTTGGAATCCAAAGAGGTTGCACCAACTTGACGCCTGCGAGTAACCCAGACAATGCTTTCGTGCCCGACGTCGCAGCCAACATGTGGACAGTTTCGTTCCAATCTCTGTTGACGGCAAGACGTTCACCCGTACGTTTTTCGCTCCCATCAGCCAAATATTTCATGACAGGAAAGCCTGCTGCTCCGACCAACATATTGACCCGAAACTCTTCGGCCACAATCAAAGTACTGGGTGATAGATGACCGAGATCGCTAGGCACGGTTACCGCTGTTGGACTGACCTTGGCGTGCATCATTTCGTGAGCACGGATGCAACGCGAAGTTTCATCGGCTCCCATGGGTACCTGCATGCGATGCGCCACCAAATCAGTGAATGCTTCACCTCGTTGCGCCTTTCCAGCGACAACAACCCAAGGGGCGGCATCACGGTCGAGGCGCGTCAGCCACTCGGGCATGGCATGACGCAAGTCCATCAAGATGCCTTCGCTGCTGTGACCGAGACCTTGTCAATGAGCAATGCATCCAATATGTCCGTGGCAAATTTGCCGAAGACCAGGCCGGCCGCTCGCTCGACAGTCAGGCCCTGCTTGACCAATTGGTCAAATGCCATGAATGAGCGAACGCTAAATCGACGTTCCTTATCTGCATCAACAGCTGCCGCTGCTGGGGCTCGTAGATATGGGGAAAGTTGTGCCAGCGCTCCAGGGTGGGGTCGGTCGATACGAATGGCGATCGGGAAACGGTCACGTAGTGCAACTGGTAGGTCGCGCATGTTTTCAATATTCGTCGTCATGATCACCGAGAAGCCGCGTAGGGGTTTGAAGACTTTGCCGGAATCCGGATGTTGCCACGAAGCACTTTCACGATTGTCAAACATGTTCAGTAATAAAGAGAGCACATCACCTGAGGCACGATCGATTTCGTCAGCGACGATCCGACCACCACGAAGGCCATCTCCTTGCCAAGCTTTGAGCACACTTCCGTCAAGCCATTTCCATGTTCCGTTAGCTGTCGGCATGAAGTGGCCAGTGACATCGGCAGCAGTCATGTCCTCGTTGCATATGAGACGAAACGCGCCACCTTCGACATCGCCGACGTTGAGCCCAGCAAAGGTCTTGCCAGTTCCTGGAGGCCCGAACAAAATCAAGCGATCAATGCCGGCGGCGAGGGCGTCGTTGACGTCTTGCCAGCAGGATGGAAGTTCTAGACCTTGATCTTTAGGTTTGACTGTGGCTCGGGTGGGTTTCGTCATGGATGGTCCCTTTCTTGTTGTGCTGTCCAGTGTGGGAATAGTTGCTCGTGTCTCGGTCTCTGTCTCGGTGCCTGTGGCCGTTGAGCCACCGAGCGAAATCACTCGGTGACGCTCTTCTCGATGATGACGATGATCACCCACCATTGAGATCGTCATTTCCCAAGGTGAAGATTGAGTTCCGAACCGCCAAGCGTTCCGTGGGCGGCAACACACTCAGGAGACGAAGGGAATGGGAAACTGTTGACAGGGCGTCAGCCATGCCCTCTTCTGAGGCCTCGAAATTCATGGTGTTGCCTTCCTCAAAGGAAAGTCCACCACCAGTCTCAAATGAGTCCTGATTCGCTCCTAAGAAAACGAAAACCCAGCCTTGGGCTTTGCGCTCGTCAATCAGTTTGAAAATGTCTTTTTGGCTGTATCGGCGACTGGCGTTCTCACCACCATCGGTAAAGATCACGATGACTTGTGACTCTGGGGTTTTACCAGCAGCGACACGCTTGGCGATGCGGGTGTCAGCTTTGTCAATGACGAGTCCAATCGCATCGTACAACGGAGTCATTCCGTTGATGATGTAATCCTCTGGCGTGATGGGACGGGCCTTTTTGACATCGGTCTGCTTCAAAATGCTGCGGATTCCTGGGTCACCGTCGCAGGCTGGGAACTGAACGATGCTGACCTTTGAGACAGCTGGTGACTTGGCCTGTTCGGCGATGAAGTCATTGAGTCCTTTGATCACAGTGGCATGGAGGTGATCCATTGAACCGCTGGCATCAGCGACAATCGAGATGAAAGTGTCCTGGAGCACGGTTGCGGTATCGGGCAGTTTTTGGGTCTGTGTCTTGGTCATGATTTTTCCTTTTGTTTGTGGGCTGTTTTGCTCTTCAGAATGACTAACGATCGTTAGGTTGCAAAATGTGCATCATTAAGTTTCTTTTTTCAGACCACAGGTGTCGAGGTCGGCTTTTTGAGGTCACAACAGGAGTAACGAATGATCGCTTACACAATGTGCCGGATCAGCAGAAACTTGTCTGGAAAAGTTAGTCAGTGTTGAGGCAACGCATGACTTCATCATCAACGAGACACGTTGTGGAGATGACCGATCCATGTCGGTAGACAAATTCGCCGTGTTCATCATTGATAATGACGGGTCGAAGACGAGGGCCTCCGCCGTACAGCAAAACGGGAAGTCTCTGCCACGAGCGCCAGCGCATTGCCAAAGTAATTTTCTTTAAGACCGTGTTCTGTGAACGGAGTAGGGCTGGATCAAGTAGTCGGCGCGCATCAAGAACTAGTTGGGCACCTTGTTTGGCGGCGTCAATCCACGGCTCGCATCCGGCCTCGAGACCGAGCGGATGTATATCGACAATTGCTTGCCACCAGTCATCGGTTGGGCGGGCACCTGGCCAATGTGGATCATCAGGAAACGCCGTGCAACGTGCAAACTCGGTCCATCCGTGTTGATCAACAAAGTTCAACCATGCCGAGTACGGCTCACCATCATTCACCCACGCTAGAGCGCTGACCAAAGTTGGTTGCGACGCAGTGGCGAACTCCATGGGGTTGATCAGTAGTCCTGAAATTTCGGAGCGCAACGCTGCTTCGCGTCCAGCGTATGGGCCGAGATGTAGAGCCTCGCTCATCATTGCATCATTAACGGGCGTGTTGTCCCACAATAATGGTTTGCGCCCACAACATGCCTGAGTGCGTTGACGCGCTTCATGTGCATCAATGGAATCGTTAACGACGTGGACGCCTGTCCACATCACTAAGACATCTTGGTGTAAGCCCTCAATCAACTGTTCAAGGTATGGCGATGAGGTGATACCAGCGTAATGAGTGGGGACGAGCCACACGTGCGTCTTCAACTTTTCGATCAAAGCATTGGCGAGCTCTTGATGCTTTGTCGCAGCATCTAAGGCTGGTAGATCATCGAAGCTGAGGACTACGCCGTGGCAGCCGTGATTGATGGCCGGTTGCAGTTTGTCGATCACCTGCTCTGTCGTTGCATCGGCTCCAGGAGTCAGTCCGATCAGAACTTGCACTGTCTTCTGACGAATTGATAACTCGGCGAACTCGGCGAGTTCTAATTCGGTGAATGGCTCGGCCCACAATTGGCGATGCCGAGGCTCCAACTTTGCGGCCCAGACATAAGTGTTGCCACCGTATTCGGCGAGTAGATCAATGTTTCGTAGGCGTTCCTGATGTGTCCACGGAGGACCATAAAAGCCTTCAATAATGCCTGCGATCATGAGAGATTTTTTCTCATCAGTGCCAGATTACGAGGCACCCAAGAACTCGTTGAGGGCGGTCATCGCTTGGGGCGGTGATGCAGCATTTATACCGTCAGCGCCGATGGCCAATAACTCGCGATACAACTCAAGTGTTTCGCCACCATTGGGCCATACCCACGTCACGATGCCTTCTGATTTGGCTCGTGCCACATATTCGGGTGTGAACAAGGTCAGACCTTCGTAGGTCGGCGGAATTTGAACGATGTATAGCCAGTCAGGTAGCGATACTCCGCCGAGAAAAAATGAAACCATGGCAGTTTGACCGGGTGACATTGCGACATTGGGTTGTTTTTCATGGAAATAATCCACAACCGTGTCATCAAAACTGGCCACAACCACGCGTTCAAATGCGTCGTACTTGGTCAGCAGCGCCATCAGTGCGTCAGCAGACGCCTTGGCAGCATCACCTTCATCTTTGATTTCGATATTCAACACATAATCGGGATACAACTGCATCAATGCTTCCAATGAGTTGATCGCGAAATCTTCAGCGACGTAACCAGCGGGCGCAGGTTTGGCGCCGGTACGAACGCCGCGGTAGATGTAGTCGGCTTCGGGTTGATCAGTGCATGTGCAGTTAGCTGTAAACCAGTAGGCGCTATCAAGAGCGTGCAGTTCATCGTAGGTGTGCTCAAGAAGAACAAGATCTTCGTTAGCGGTTTTGCCGGTATTGAGATCGTGATGAATCACAAGGACTCCATCACTGGTCAACTGCACGTCCATATCAAGGACGTCAACACCCATCCGTGCCGCTTCACTGAAGCCAAACAAACTTGAGTGTGGATGAGTCATCTCGCCACTCGCATGAGCAAGAACGATTGGGCGACCGAGTGCCAATAGACCAGTCACGGTCGAGGCCGCTGGCGTGGGGAGAGGTGGCAAAGTAATGGGGGCTTGCGTCACCGGCACTTCTGTGGTTGGGGCCTGCGTACCCGGTGCAGTCGTGTCGGCGCCTGAACTCGGACTTGAGGAATCATCGCTACCGCAACTAACCAGAGCAGTTGTGCTTGCGAGCATGAGAGCGACGGAGATGTATTTGGTGATTGAAAGTTTGTTCACAACACCAAGTTGACCATACGGCCAGGCACGACAACGACCTTTTTGGGTGTCTGTCCGCCTAAAGCGGCAAGAACTTTTGGATCTGAGAGGACTAGTGCCTGCACAGTTGCCAAATCAGTGCCAGTGGGAACCACCAAACGCGAACGCACCTTGCCGTTGATCTGCACCGGATACTCAAATGTGTCGTCAATCAGGAGTTGTGGATCAAACACTGGAAATGGTTCAAAGGTGAGAGTTTGGCTGTGTCCGAGGCGCCCCCATAATTCTTCGGCCATATGTGGACATAGCGGAGCCAACATGTGGATCATCGGAGATGCGATTTCGAGTGGGGTGGAACCCGTTGCGGCCGCCTCTTGAGTGAGCGCATTATTCAACTCAATCAATTTGGCGATAGCGGTATTGAATCGCAACCCATCCATATCGGAGCGAATTCCTTCAATCATGCGATGCAAGAGCTTGCGGAGTTCGGGGGTCGCTGGCGTATCAACAACTCGTGAGGCACCCGTATCTTCATCAACCATGTTGCGCCACACGCGTTGCAAGAAGCGCTGCATACCGATCACGTCGCGCGTATTCCAAGGACGACTTGCCTCAAGAGGGCCAGAACTCATCTCGTATAGGCGAAAGGTGTCGGCGCCGTATTCGTCATACATCTCATCGGGAGTGACGATGTTCTTCAGACTCTTTCCCATTTTTCCGTACTCGCGTTGCACCTCTTCGCCTGCATACCAATAGGTGCCGTCACGTTCTTCAACATCAGTAGAGGTCACTGGTTGACCGCGTGGATCGCGATATGCGAAGGCCTGAATATAGCCCTGATTGAAAAGGCGGTGAAAAGGTTCTGAACTCGAAAGATGACCTAAGTCAAATAAAACCTTGTGCCAGAAGCGAGCGTACAAAAGATGTAAGACGGCATGTTCAACGCCGCCGACATACAGATCAACGCCACCTGTGTGACCAGTTTTGCCGTCGCCTCCATCGGCTGGACCCATCCAGTATTTTTCAACGGCAGGATCCACGAAAAATTCTGTATTAGTTGGGTCGAGATAGCGCAGTTCATACCAACATGAGCCAGCCCATTGAGGCATGACGTTAATTTCACGACGATATTTCTTGGGACCATCACCTAGGTCGAGAACAACTTCACGCCATTGCGCGCTGCGCGCCAATGGGGGAATCGGGTCCGTGACCTCATCATTGGGGTCAAGCGCCTGGGGTTTGAAGTCTTCTAATTGCGGTAGTAGCACAGGCAACATTGAGTCAGGTAACGAAACAGGCTGATCGTCCTCATCGTAAACAATGGGGAAGGGCTCGCCCCAATACCGTTGGCGACTGAAGAGCCAATCGCGGAGTTTGAAATTGACAGTGGCTAAGCCGCAACCGTTTTCTTCAAGCCAGGTGTTCATCACCTTGATACCTTCATGAACTTCAACAAGACCGTTAAGACTCAAGCTGGCACTCGATGAATTGATGTACGCACCATCACCGACGAAGGCTTCGTTCCACGTTGATGTGTCAACCCCGTCACCATTTTGTGGTTCAAGATCGTGCGCTGTGAACCATTGGCTTGGAGGTTGTTGAATAGCGGGCACGGCAAGATGAAAACGGCGAGCAAATTGGAAGTCACGTTGATCGCCACATGGCACAGCCATAATCGCGCCAGTGCCATAGCCCATTAAGACGTAGTCCGCCACCCACACCGGTATCTCTTGGCCGTTGACAGGATTCGTGGCGAATGTACCAGTAAAGACACCCGTTTTTTCACGAGTGTCATCTTGGCGATCGATTTGATTTTTGCTGGCGGCAACCATGCGGTAGGCGTCGACCGCCGCTTTGTTATCGCTGGTTGTCAGCGCATCGACCAAGGGGTGCTCGGGCGAGATGACCATAAATGATGCCCCGAATAAAGTATCTGGGCGAGTAGTAAAGACGCTGAGGATGCCCGCCGGAGTGGTGAAGTCAACTCTCGCTCCTTCGCTACGACCGATCCAGTTGCGCTGCATCAACTTGATGGGTTCGGGCCAATCCAGGCGATCAAGATCTTGTAATAGGCGATCCGCATAGGTAGTAATGCGCATTGTCCATTGGCGCATGCTCTTTTTAAAAACGGGATAGTTGCCAATATCGCTACGACCATCGGCGGTAACTTCTTC
Source organism: Actinomycetota bacterium (assembly GCA_009705435.1). Taxonomy (GTDB): domain Bacteria; phylum Actinomycetota; class Acidimicrobiia; order Acidimicrobiales; family Ilumatobacteraceae; genus Casp-actino8. The sequence continues at coordinate 7,044 of WLTJ01000026.1, forward strand.
ATTGGCCAAAATAGTTCCGAGACCTGGACACCAATTGACAGGCGCTTCGGAAAGATAAGCCAAACGTCGCGCATCGATTGCCTGACGGCGCTCGTGTTTATTGTGCTCGTTCCAAGGTTGACCATTAGGGGTCGCGATTGAACCATCGGCGTATGCCTGTTCAAGTTCGATGATGGGTCGTGCGCGCTGTTCGATCTCGTCGTACCAACTGTTGAAGACTTGAAGAAATATCCATTGTGTCCAGCGATAAAAATCTTCGTCTGTTGTACTGACACTGCGTCGTGCGTCATGCCCAAGTCCGAGACGACGAAGTTGGCGACGCATATTGGCGACATTGGCTTCAGTATTGACTCGCGGGTGCACGCCAGTAGCGATGGCATGTTGCTCGGCGGGAAGTCCGAAACTGTCGTAGCCCAATGCGTGCAATACGTTGTAACCCGTCATTCGCTTGAAGCGAGCGTAAACATCGGTGGCGATATAACCGAGGGGATGACCGACATGCAATCCAGATCCACTCGGATAGGGGAACATATCAAGGACAAACAGTTTCGGTCGACCGGCTACCTTGTCAGGTTCGCCTAGTGGCCCAGCAGGATTTGGTGCCTCAAAGGTGCCTTCGGCCTCCCAGCGATCTTGCCAGCGCTGCTCAATGTCAAGGGCGAGGGCGGCGTTGTAACGCAAGCGAGGAATGTCAGCGCTATGAGCCGATTCAGAAGGGTTGTGGTCGGCTGAGTTGGGGGACATATCAGTCAAAGTTTATGCCACACAGGTCTATTCAGAACTGTTTCACACGCTCTGATCGCTTGAATCCCATTTTTCGTCGCGCTGGGAACTAATTTCAAGGTGTCTCCATGAGTACCTCCCACGATCTCCCCAGTTCTTTCGCTGATCCCCGCCAAGCGCGTCAATCGGCTATCAAGCGTTCTTTACCCCAGGGCTCGGTGATTGAGCGTCTTGAACAATCGGCCGATGCACCCACGGGAGTTCGCTTCGTTGGTCAGTCAATCGCTCCCACAACTGGACCAGCATTCATCTCTTGGCGCGAGATTCATGATGATGCCCGAGCAGTTGGAGCGGCGCTGCAGGCGTTGGGTCTGATACCAGGTGATCATGTAGCAATCTTGGGACCAACAAGTCGCGAACTGATGACGATTGTGCGCGGATGTTGGATGGCAGGTATTGCCAGCATGGTTTTACCATTACCGATGAGGATGGCATCGCTTGATGCTTTTGTAGATAGCACGCGGAGCCGTATTCGTCACGGTGAAGCCAAGTTGGTGTTGATTGATGATCAGTTGGCAGACTTTTATCAAACCATTCCTGGCGATCCACCCACGCTGCCGATGGGCGCTGTCATGCCTGGAAAAGGAAAGCCCAACGGCGATCGACTGGAAATACCTGATCATGATCCCGAGCGCTTAGTAATTCTGCAATACACGAGTGGTTCAACTGCCGAGCCCAAAGGTGTGATGATCCCTGATCGTGTGTTGACAGCCAACATTGACGCCAGTTGCGCTGCCGCAGAACTTGATGCGAACGAAGTGATGGTCTCATGGCTGCCTCTGTATCACGACATGGGCTTAGTTGGTTTTTTGGCATTGCCAATGATGAACGGAGTGCACTTAGTGCAAGCTGCTCCTCAAGATTTTATGGCTCATCCTGGACATTGGATGGAGTGGATTAGTGATTGGAAAGGTACCGCTACCGCTGGACCAAACTTCGCTTGGGTCTTAGCGACGCGCGCCCTCAAGCGCATGAGTGGCCTCGACCTCTCATCTTTGACTTTGGCTTTGTCTGGTGCTGAACCAGTAGACCCAGAAGCGGTGGAGGCTTTTGTACGTGCCGCCGAACCTTTTGGGTTATCGGCCGGAAGTATTTTCCCTGCCTTTGGTATGGCAGAGGTTGCCATTGGAGGTGCGTTCCCACCGAGGTATCGCGGTCTCGTATGTGACACGGTGGATCGCATTGCCATGGAGCGCGACCGCATTGCTGTTCCCGTTGTTGTTGATGAATCACATCAAGACGATGTCACAGTACGACGCTTGCCTTTGTTGGGTCACGCTGTTCCCGGATTAGAAATGAAAATTGTGGATCCGATGACTCGTGAGACACTTCCAGAACGTGTCGTTGGTGAATTGTTCTTACGGGGAACGAGTGTCACCCCCGGTTATTACAAGCGTCCCGAGGCAACGGCAAGTATGTTCCACGAAGGCTGGTTGTGCACTGGCGATTTGGCATATTTGCTGAATGGAGAATTGGTAATCTGCGGCCGAATAAAAGATGTCATTATCGTTGGGGGCCGCAATGTCTTCCCCGAAGATATTGAACGTGCTGTCGGCGAATTGGACGGAGTGCGCGCAGGTAATGTCATCGCTTTCGGTGTGGACGGATACAAGGGTAAAGAAACAGTGATTGTCGTGGCCGAAGTGAAGGCCGAAGATCTCACTGCAGTTCGGCGGGCCATTCACCATTCAGCATTGGAGGTTTCTGGTCTACCACCTCGTGACATCATGCTGGTGCGCCCTGGAACACTGCCCAAGACAAGCAGTGGCAAATTGCAGCGCGCGAAATGTCGCGAGTCGTATCTTGCTGGGGAACTTGAATTGCTCAGCGAATAATTGAAGCGTGAATTAGGCCGACTGCAGGTCGGCCATCACCTTGCTCCAGCGCTCTGGATCAGATTTGTATGGGGCGTAAAATGAGATGCGCTGGATGACATCTCCATATCGCCTCGTCAACTCGGGTGCAATGCGCTCGGGTTCACCGACCACGGCGAAAGTGTTGAGTACTTCATCGGTGATCAGAGTTCCCATCTCATCCCATTGACCCTGTTTTGACAGCGAATTGAGGCGATCTTGTAAATCTCCCCAACCATGGAGTTCAAGAACTGGGCGATATGCGGGAGTCGAACCATAGAAAGCGATTTGTTTGCGTGTGCCAATGGAGGCGCGTTCAAGCTCGCGCTCGTCGTTACCGCTGACGACAAAACTTGGACCAACGATTTCAAAGCCGTCCATTGTCTTGCCGGCCTTTGCGCGACCCCGCTCAAGTGCTGGAATCGTCACTTCACGCAGATATTTTTCAGTCGTAAAGCCGTGACAGATGAATCCATCACACACCTCGCCGGCCACTTCAGTCATCAGCTCGCCGACACCCGCAAGGAAGATTTTTGGTGGACCAAATGAACCCATATCGGATGCTGCTGGACTGAACATGGGGGTCATCAAAGTGTGCGTGTAAAACTCACCGCGAAATTCAAGGCGTTCACCAGTTAGCCAAGCATCCCAAATGGCGTGAATAGCCAAAATCATTTCGCGCATCCGAAGCGCTGGCTTACTCCACGGCATGCTGAAACGCTTAGTGATGTGCGGCTGAATCTGACTACCGAGACCGAGGATAAAGCGACCCTGCGAATAAGCCTGAAGATCCCACGCGGTGTTGGCCAGCGTCATCGGACTACGCGCAAAAGCGACAGCGATAGAGGTTCCGATTTCGAGCGTGGTGGTGTGTTCGGCAGCCATCAACAACGGAAGAAATGGATCGTGGCTGGTTTCAGCAGTCCATGCCCCGCTATAGCCAGCGGCTTCAGCATCTTTGGCACTGTTAATTGCCTCGTGCAGGTTGGAACTAATTCCGCCGTCAACTTTCATAACTACTCCCCATGCTTTCTCATGCTTGGCACATCTAGGCCAAATGACATATGAACAAACTACTCGGGGTTGGCGTCGCGAAGAAATGCATCAAGCTCGGCAGAAAGTTCCTCAATTGAAGGGATATCACTTTCGGTGAGTTGGCTCTGATTGTTGGGATTGACTGGCGCACCAATCAGGGCGTCATAGGCGGCCTCAAGTTTTGCCACCATTTCAGCGTGTTCGGAGTTACGGGCCACCATGCGGTCCAGACGTTCGCGTTGGATCACCGCTTCCTGATCAAGTTTGGAACCATCAAAATGGAGATCGGCGACCGAGACCAATCCCCGCAAAAGTGCTGATGAGGCTGCTGGGTACGTCATGCCAGGCAGATATTGCGGAACCTGGGCCCACACGCTGATGGAGGGGATGCCACTGTCGTGGAGAACCTGTTCAAGCACCGCGACCATGCCGGCAGGAACGTCTACTGTGCTGCGTAAAAACGGAGCTTTTTCCAAAAGTTCCACAGTTGGAGTTGTGCAGGAGAGATTGATCGCTCGGGTATGAGGGGTGGGGAAGGGGTAGGCGCCCAGACCAACCATCATTGACACATCCATCCTCAGGCACAACTCGCGAACCGCAGCCGAAAAACGATTCCATGCCGAGTCTGGCTCGTGGCCTCTGAGGATTAGTAGATCGCGTCCATTGGCGTCATGTCCCGAGTACATGTCAATTGATGGCCAGTCAAGACCGTTGTTGCGGCCTTCACGGATTTCCATCGTGGGGCGCCGTGCTCGAAAATCAATGAAAACATCGGGATCA
>WLTJ01000260.1 GCA_009705435.1 Actinomycetota bacterium
AGTTTGAAGCAGACTCAAACTGATTGACGTGGCACGTTTGCGGCACAGAAAGTGCAGCACTGGCCAAACGCCGAGGACAAGATAACGAAAACCTGCACTTCAGCGTGGGGATGCGTCGTTGACCTTCTCGTTTCGCTCTACGGTGAAGGTGTGAACATCTCTCAACTTCAAAACATCATCGAACGTACATACGGCGAACGCGATCGGGCCCGTGGCGTGCCGTCAACCGTCGCCTGGTTGGCCGAAGAAGTTGGCGAGTTAGCCCAAGCAGTGCGCAAGGGAAATTTGGCGCAACAAGAGCATGAGTTCGGCGATGTATTGGCGTGGGTTGCGACGTTGGCTAATCAGATGGGTGTCGACCTTGACAAGTGTGTTGCGCGCTACGCCAACGGATGCCCCACATGTTCGGCACTCCCCTGCACCTGCTGACTAATTTCTACAAAAACAGTTCGGCGATCTGCACAGCGTTGAGCGCTGCACCCTTACGCAAGTTGTCATTGCTGACAAAGAACACCAAACCGCGACCATCCTCAAGAGATAGATCCTGACGAATCCGTCCCACGAAACTTGGATCCTTGCCCGCAGCAACAAGCGGAGTCGGCACATCCATAAACACAACTCCAGGAGCTGAAGACAACAACTCAGTTGCTCGCTGCACAGAAATGGGCCGATCAAACTCGGCGTTGATACTTAATGAATGACCCGTATACACCGGCACGCGCACGCACGTCCCCGAGACTCGCAAGTTTGGTATCGCCAAAATCTTGCGACTTTCATTGCGTAACTTTTGTTCTTCATCAGTCTCAAAAGAATCATCGCCGGTGTACTTGCCTGCAAAGGGCAACACATTGAAAGCAATTGGAGCAGAAAACTTAGTCGGTACTGGATATCTCACGGCTTCGCCGTCGTAAGTCAGGTCGCGTGCCATCGCCACAACTTCGCGTGCCTGCTTATCTAGTTCATCCACTCCAGCGAGTCCGCCACCCGACACTGCTTGATAGGTGCTGATGATTAAACGATTCAAACCAGCTTCATCGTGCAGAACTTTCAGCACTGGCATGGCCGCCATTGTTGTGCAATTAGGATTGGCAATAATCCCCTTCGGCGCGTTGTGAATTTCCTGAGGATTGACTTCGCTGACCACTAAAGGCACAAGTGGATCCATCCGCCATGCCGATGAGTTATCAATAACAGTCACCCCAGCAGCAGCAAAACGCGGCGCAAGTTCACGCGAAGATGTGGCACCCGAGGAAAAAAGTGCGATGTCTAATCCAGTTGGATCAGCAGTGGATGCATCCTCAACCGTGATCTCTCCGCCGGCCCATGGCAAGGTACTTCCTGCCGAACGTGCCGATGCGAAAAAACGAATGTCATCAATCGGGAATTTCCGCTCCGCCAAAAGCGAACGCATCACACTTCCGACCTGACCGGTTGCTCCTACGACTCCAATACGCATAATCCTCAAGGATAACGGCGCAAAGCCACCGCCTGACGACTAATTAGCCGTCTTGTCGCGACGCAAAGCCAAAAATTTATTTGCGCTCAGGTAATGGCGCGCTGTACGACTGTCCACTGTCAAGCCCGAAAGCCGTATGCAATGAGCGAGCAGCCTTTTCGAGATCGGCGGCAGCCACAACAACAGAAATACGAATTGTGGAAGTGGAAATCATCTCAATGTTCACATCACTATCGGCGAGAACGCGGAACATCTTGGCAGCGATACCCGGACTCGTCTTCATCCCAGCACCAACGAGCGAAATTTTGGCGATGGCATCATCTTGAGCAATGCCGGCGGCACCGATCTGTTTAGCCACTGACTCAACAATCCCGATTGCCACCTTCATATCTGCCTTGGGCACAGTGAAACTGATGTCGGTCGTCCCATCGGTAGAGGTGTTTTGCACAATCATGTCCACGTTGACATTGGCTTGCGCTAGTGGTTCGAATAACGATGCCGAAATACCGGGTCGGTCGGGGACCTTGCGAACCGTGACCTTGGCTTCACTGACATCTGTGACGACGCTCGAGATGATGGGATCTTCCATCGAGGGCTCCTGACTCGTGATCCATGTTCCAGGCTCCCATGTGAAACTGGAACGAACTTGGATCGGGACATTGTGGTTACGGGCAAACTCAACTGATCGCAGAGCTAAAACTTTGCTCCCTGCTCCAGCCATTTCCAGCATTTCTTCAAAGTTAATTGACTGTAATTTGCGCGCTTGCGGAACGATGCGCGGGTCAGCGCTAAAAACACCCGTGACATCGGTATAGATCTCGCAACTATCGGCGCCTAAGGCGGCAGCCAAGGCCACTGCGGTGGTGTCTGAACCACCACGACCCAGCGTGGTGATTTCTTTTTCAGTGCTCACGCCTTGAAAACCAGCCACGACACAGACCTTGCCTTGTGCCAAAGCTTCGCGCACGCGATCGCCTTTAATTTCCAAAATTTTTGCCTTGGTATGCACAGTGTCCGTGATGATTCCCACCTGACTGCCCGTGAAACTGATTGCGTCAATGCCGACTCCAGCAAGTGCCATACACACCAAGGTCATTGAGATCCGCTCACCAGTGCTCAACAGCATGTCGAGTTCACGTGAGGGCTGAACCCCCGAAACATCATTAGCCAGTTTGATGAGATTGTCTGTGGACTTGCCCATCGCTGAGACAACCACGACGACATCGTTTCCATGGCGCTTGGTGAACGCCACATGTTCGGCTACAGCCCGAATACGATCCGGGTCAGCGACCGATGTACCTCCGTATTTTTGAACAATGAGCGCCACAACTCATTGAGGTTACCCGTCCGTCGCCCTCAGACAGTGTTGTTTTACCGCGTGGCAGCGGGCTAGGCGATTGAGATAGATCCCGCTAACCTTCATAGTCGTGGGAACAGCAAAACGTGAGCGTAAAAAGATGAATCGTCATATGGGCCGCGAAGCCGAAATGCGGGCTGTCAAACGTAAGAAAATGACCAAAAAAACGGTGCGCATCGTGCTTGTTGTGGCCGTGCTTGTAGCAGGGTTCTTCGCCATCGCTTTGTCCACCAAAGACGACGACTCGGCTCCAGAAACGACTGGGCCAGTGGACACCACAACACCAGTCGACACAACGGCCCCCAGCGACACCTCAACACCTGGCGACACAACGGCCCCGAGTGCATTTGCCTATGGGACAACCGAGTGCGCCCCGCTTGAGGGTGCCAC
>WLTJ01000261.1 GCA_009705435.1 Actinomycetota bacterium
ACCTTTCGCCCGAGCATGCGCATTTCAAATGTCGTGGCTGTGGTTGGCGCGACTCGTGCTGCGATTAGTTGCCTTGATCAGCCGTTGATCAGATCGGCGTAGAACTCAAGCATCTGTGCCGGCCCACTGAGTAAGAAGGTCGTGATGCAGGTTTCTTTCCACTGCACAAGTTCATCTTTGATTTTGTCGATAGGTCCCACAAGGGCAACATCTTCAACCATTTTCAGGGGAATGGCAGCAGCGGCTTCAGTCTTCTTGCCTTGCAAATACAATTCTTGAACTTTCACGGCTACATCCTCATAACCCATGCGAGCAAAAACTTCAAAGTGAAAGTTGACATCTTTGGCTCCCATACCTCCGGCGTAGAGGGCCAAAAACGGGCGCACCATATCGGCACATTTTTCAGCGTCATCGCCAGGGATGATCATCGCTCCCGAAGCGACCTCAAATCGCGCTGCCTTATCCAGTCCTTCAGATGATTTAGCAAAACCTTCATTGAGGCAGCGACGATAGAAGGCATCTTCTTTGGGTGCAAAGAACAGCGGCAACCATCCATCGCATATTTCGCCTGAGAGGGCGACATTCTTTGGTCCTTCAGCTGCGAGATAGATCGGAATATTGCTACGCAGTGGATGCACGGTTGCTTTGAGAGATTTACCAAGGCCAGCACCGTCAGCACCGGTGTAGGGCAAACTGTAAAACTTCCCGTTTGCTTCGACAGGATTTTGGCGCTCAAGAACTTGACGCACGATGTCAATGTATTCGCGTGTACGTGCCAACGGCTTGGGGTAGGGCTGACCGTACCAACCTTCAACAACTTGCGGTCCACTTGCCCCAAGTCCGAGAATGAAACGCCCCTTGGAGAGATGGTCAAGAGTGATTGCTGCCATCGCCGCCGCCGTGGGTGTGCGGGCGCTCATCTGCATGATGGCAGTCCCGAGACGCACATTCTGGGTGTTCGCTCCCCACCAAGCCAAAGGAGTTAACGCATCGCTGCCGTAGGCCTCGGCTGTCCATACCGAATCAAAACCCAAGCGGTCTGCTTCAAGGACAGCCTCGTCGGCTCCTGCGGGTGGTCCTGCCGACCAATAGCCGGTGTTGTAGCCGAGTTTCATCGTTTTTGTTGCGCTCATCACTACATCGTGTCACCCGTGATGGCGCGTTGAATAATCGGGGCTCATCGCTCGCCTGTTTTGGGGAACGACTACTACGTCAGAGTGAGGAAGAGTTTTTGGGCACTGTTACCACCAGGACCCGACGGCTCAACCTGGATGTCGATAGTCACGGTGCCCGTCGACCAAGATTTACCAACCTTGGCGTCGAAACACGCTTGAAGATCCCATGACGCCTGCAGAGTACTGGTCGGCGCTGAGTCACTACTACTAGCCAAGGTATCGGTTTTCATCTCAGCGTCGGTGTAGGTCGCTGCATCACATTTGCCGAAGTTGTTGCCGTCGGTCCGGCCGCCAGGGGGGTTCGGCATATCGGGGGTGTACTTGAATCCACCAAGGTTGTATAAGCCACTTGGCTCACCGTCGATGGCGAAGCGTTGGGGGCGATACATCCGTAATACCAAAGTTTCTGTTGAAGCAACGGAAATCGTGGGGATGGAGCTGGCTGCATAGTTGATCTGGGTGAAATCACTACCACTCACGCAAGAGGTGGTGTCCGCCGTTGTCTTGACGCAATAGCCCTGCAACATCGGATGGGTCACGAACACAAACCCGGCAGTAGCGGTGAATTCGTATACCTTGTCACTCGTGGTGGTGACTCGTTGCATGAAAGTGTCTTGTCCTGATGGCAGGCTGTCCCGAGTGGTGAAAGTTTGCGCCGAGAATCCAGTCGCCACAGCACTCTCCTGATTGAGTTTGCCTTCGCCGATTCGCCATTGAATGTCCCCAGTGCTACCTGCCGTCACTTCGGCGTAGGCAGTAGGGGCGTACGAAACACCCACTCCCTTGATTTCCATCTTCTTCACAGTTTCACCACAGACCTTCGTAATTGGCGAAAAGACCATTGACATTGATTTTCCGACTTGAGTGAAAATAGATGCGTCAGTGGCTTCGTGACTACCCGTACCGTAAAAGTTTAGGGTGTCAGTGAAGTTGTTCTCTGTGGCCTTGTAGTTGGTGAAGATATGAAATGAGGCAGCGGCTTCACAGGTAGCAGCGTCAATTGACGTGCCGCTGACATCCGGTTCAGGGGTAACTGAGTCAGCCGAGTCAACCTTTGAATCCCCATCATCATTCACATCAAAGGCATTGGGGATGCCGTCATCGTCGGCATCCCCACCATCGAGGTCATCCACATCAACCTTCGCTCCACCGCCACCGCCCTCCGCTGGCGGACCTGGACAGGTTGGCGGACAAAACATCGGTGAACGATTGCCAGTAACGAAAAGCGCACTCGCCGAAGCTGTTGTCGCTTTGCCATAAGTTCCGACACCCTTCGGCACACCCTTGGTCGCTTTCGTTGTGGACGCAGTGGTCTTATCAACTTGCGATGAGGAAATAGCGGTGTAACCGTAGCCCTGCTTATTTGATGCCGAAACATTCTTGACGGTGATCGTCCCCAGGACAATGTTGGTTGTCGCAGAGGAAGAAAACTTGGTGTACACACCAATGGCACTCGTCAGTTTGGTGCCCTTCCAACCTAAGACCACGGGTCCGAAGTAATCGCCACTGGTCGATGACACTAACTGCAGAGTCGCTCCCGCCAGAGTTGTAATCTTTGACTTTCCTGACGGCGTCGTCAAAGTCACTGCGGTTGCCGTATCGGAGGTGATTTTCTTGGATGCCAAAACGCGTCCTGTTTTCGCAACGAGAAGAACAGTTTTATTCTTCGCCCCAGCGATGCTCGCCTTGACTGTGTACGGCGTTGAGGTCGCACTTTGTACCTGCGGTGCTCGCGCACTCACGGAAGTAGTGCTCAGGCCGACTCCTGCGGCAAGCAAAGCCACGATCGCAAACATTTTGCATGAACTTGAAATCTTCATATCATCACCCCGGATTGTGAAGAACACTGTTTATGACAGAAATATACCTTTTCAGAAAGCGATGGGCAAGTGTTCTGGACCGAAGATAGCCACCGTGGATGGCTTCCATATGACATCGCCGTTGATCCGCAAATTGGGAAGTCGTTGAGCCAAGAGGGGTAGTGCCTCCTGTTGTTCGGCTCTAGCCAAAGCCGCACCGAGGC
>WLTJ01000262.1 GCA_009705435.1 Actinomycetota bacterium
CCGACCAAGTTCTTGCCTCACGCTAAGCCTGATCGCTTATTGGCACAGATCGGACTCGATTGCGATGGCATACTCAAAGCATTCGATGCACGACCCTGAACAATCGCCCCGCTGATGACTGATGCCTTTTCGTCAATAGACCTCGCCCAAGAATTGACTTTGGCTCTTGAGATGGCGGATGCTGGTGATGCCATTGCATACGCATACTTTGAAAAACAGAACTTCACCCTGTCACGCAAAGCCGATGACAGTGAAGTCACTCAAGCAGACCGTGAAACTGAAACAGCAATCGTTGATTTCATCACCCGACTCCGTCCTACTCACGCGATCTATGGCGAAGAACATGGACACAGCGGCAACGCTGACTCACCCTGGAAATGGGTCATTGACCCCATTGATGGAACCTCCAATTTTGTACGCGGTGTTCCGGTGTGGGCGACGCTCATTGCTCTCGTTCACGATGTCGAAGGTCCAGTATTAGGAGTCGTCTCTGCCCCGGCGTTACATCAGCGATGGTGGGCGGCACGGGGATTGGGTGCCTTTGCTAATGGCCGAGAAATCAAGGTCTCCGATGTGGCGACAATCGCCGAGGCCCAAATCAGTGTCACTTTCAATGCGGGGTGGGAAAAAATCGGTGGCACAGCGAATCTCATCGCTCTGCAACAACGGGCCTATCGGGCACGTGGTTATGGCGACTTTTGGCAACACATGTTGGTGGCCCAAGGATCTGTGGACATCGCCATTGATGCCATTGGTCTAGCTCCATACGACAACGCCGCTGTTCAGGCGATTGTGGAAATCGCTGGAGGTCGCCATAGCGATCGCCTTGGGATTCGTGACTACACACAAAATTCGGCGATTTCGAGCAACGGTCGGCTGCACGATGAGGTCATCACTAGTCTCAAGATATGACTGATCTCGTCATTAGCAATGCCACTCTTGTTGACGGCTCAGGAGAGCCACAGCGAATGTCTGATATCGCCATCAGTAACGGCAAAATCACCGAGGTTGGACCAGCAGGTTCAATCTCTACGACATCGAGTCGCCGAACAATTGACGCCGATGGGCTTGTAGTGACCCCGGGCTTTGTTGATGTTCACACTCATTACGATGCTCAAGTTTCGTGGGACCCGTTACTCACTCCCAGTTCATGGCACGGAGTGACGACTGCAGTGATGGGTAATTGTGGCGTCGGATTCGCTCCGGCACATCCACAACGCCATCAATGGTTGATTGAACTTATGGAAGGTGTTGAAGATATTCCGGGTGCGGCAATGACCGATGGCATCGACTGGCAGTGGGAAACTTTTCCTGAGTATCTTGATGCTGTTGATCAACGTCAATACGCGATTGACATCGGCACACAAATAGCCCACGGTCCACTGCGCGCATATGTCATGGGTCAACGCGGAGCCGATAACGAACCTGCCACTGCCCAAGATTGTGTCGGTATGGCGAAGTTGGTAGAAGAGGCCTTGCGGGCCGGCGCTTTAGGTTTCTCAACCAGTCGCACACCCCTACACAAATCAAAGAGCGGCGAACTTGTGCCAGGGACAATGGTTGATGCAACTGAACTGTTTGCCATCGCCGAAGCAATGGCAAAAGTTGGTCATGGAAACTTTCAATTCTCACCCGAGCACATTCGTGTACCTCATGAGGAGTGGGTGTGGATGAGAGAATTAGCACAGCGCTACGGTCGACCAGTCAGCGTCAATCTCAGTCAGACCGATCAATCTCCTGAACTATGGCGGAGTGTCCTTGAACTCTTGACTGAGGCCCATAGTGAGGGAATAGAAATCTATTCGCAGGTTGCAGGTCGCTCAATCGGAATCATGTATTGCCTACAAGGCAGTGTCCATCCACTGCTCTTTCATCCCGCCTACGCCGAGGTACAACATTTGCCGATTGGCGAACGTCTGACGGCCTTAAAAGAACCCCACCGCCGGCACCGCCTGATCAATGACATTCCCGACGATGGGGGAATCTTCCAGAAAATCGTCTTTGACAAGTTGGACGGAATGTGGATTGTTAACGGCCCGAACATTGATTATGAACCTCATCGCGAAGATTCAATAGCGGGTCTGGCTGCGCGCAGTGGTATCCCACCAATGCAACTGATTCTTGATCACCTGTGCAGCGACGACGGCAACGCGATGATTTATGCGCCCTTCTTCAACTATTCGTATGGTGATCTTTCCATGGCCTACGAGGCACACTTGCATCCACATACACGCATGGGACTTTCAGACGCCGGAGCTCATTGTGGAGCAATTTGCGATGGCGGCATGCCGACATTCATGCTCACTCACTGGACGCGCGACCGAGCCCGCGGGCCGCGCCTACCACTCGAGTTCATTGTCCATCGCCAGACCCGTCAGACTGCGGAGTTTTACGGCTTACACGATCGCGGCTTGATCTCCGCTGGGATGCGCGCTGACATCAACATTATTGATTACGAAAATTTGGGATTCGATATGCCGCGCATGGTGTTCGATCTGCCAGCACATGGACGGCGTCTCATTCAACGTGCCCGTGGTTATCGAGCAACTTTCGTGAACGGGATACAAACTGTCGACAACGACGAGTTCACAGGAGAACTCCCAGGGCGGTTGATCCGCGGACCTCAGCGATAAAAAGGATTTTCGCCAGAAGCGTGATCCGTGATATCACGCACCCGCTCAAGGCCTTCAACTTTTTCCACCAAGGTTGTTTGCACACCTTCAAGCATCGTCATCTTGCTCATTGAACAACCGTGACAGCCACCACCCATCGTGAGGTAGGCAGTTCCTTTTTCATCGTGTCCCATGAATGTCACGAATCCGCCGTGTGCTGACAGTGCAGGGTTCACCTCGACGGCCACAATCGCTTCAATCTCTGCTGACATTGCGTCGTCTTTCACAAGACCTTCAACAGATGCCACAATCGGCTTGTTGGGGTTGCGAATGACCAAACCACCACTCGCCGAATAGTCAAGTACGGCACCAGTCAGAAGTTCAACATCTTTGGCGGGAATAATGACTTTCATTCCGCCATGAGTACGAACTTCGTCCGTGAAGGCAGCCTTGCGAAACTCGTCAAGGGACAAGTCATATTTGAATTCTTCGCCAGGACCACTCACAATCTCGAGACGCAAACCGAGCGATGTTGCATCTTCTTCGGCATCACGCAACTTAATCAGTTCTGCCAACG
>WLTJ01000263.1 GCA_009705435.1 Actinomycetota bacterium
CAGTGTAAGTAGCGAGGGGCAATGGTTGTGTGGTCGTAGGTGCCTCAGTGACGACACTGGAGTCGCTGCCACCAGAACAAGCCACAAGTCCGCCGATGAAGACAAATCCGATAATGAATGCCGTGAAACGATGTGTCGTGGATCTCATATTTCCCCCGTTGTTAATTAATTGAACTCTAGATGGCGTCCATGAGGCACAATGGGGTCGTGCCGAATAAAAATTTTGTAGCCCCAGATGTGACAGAGATGGTTAGAGACCTTGGTCGGCTCGTCAACATTGAATCTCCGTCATTGGATATTCCTGCGCTGACCGCAAGTGCGCGTGAATTGGCAGCGATGATGCAGCAACGTTTGGGTGCACCCCCGATGATTGTGGATTCGGCAATGGGGCCACATGTGCATTGGTCGGGAGGCGGGAGTCCGAAAGTTTTGATCGTCGGACACCACGACACCGTATTTGCCAAAGGTGCTCTGGCAGAGCGCCCCTTCACCGTCGTCGCTGGTCGAGCAACGGGTCCTGGCATCTTTGATATGAAAGCCGGAATCATCCAAGCCATCTACGGCGTTGCTGCACTAGCGGATAAATCCGGTGTAGAGATTTTGATCACCTCCGATGAAGAAGTTGGTTCGCATCATTCACGTGACTTCATTGTTGAACGCGCTCAGGCGTGCGGAGCAGTCTTGGTTTTGGAGCCGAGCGCTGATGGTGGAGCGTTGAAAACGGCGCGTAAGGGAACAGGAACTTTTGAACTCCATGTACATGGTCGGGCCTCGCACGCCGGACTTGAGCCTGAAAAAGGCGTGAATGCGTTGATTGAAGCGGCCCAACAGATTCTTGAGATCGCTCAGTTCGGCGATGGTGAACTCGGTACTACCGTGACGCCCACTGTGGCTGTGATTGGTTCGGTCGACAATGTGGTGCCAGCACACGCCAAGATTTCCATTGATGTGCGCGTCGTTGAAGCACAAGAACGTCAACGCGTTGAGACGGCGATGAATTCTTTGATCGTCAACAATCCACAAGCGCGTCTTGAAATGAAAGGTGGATTCAACCGTCCGCCGATGGCACCCACTGCTTCAACATGGTTGTTTCCTATGGCAGTTGAAGTGGCCAACGAGTTGGGCTTGCCTGCCGTTCATGGAGTGGCGGTTGGCGGTGGCTCTGATGGAAACTTTACTGCTGCAGCGGGTGTCGCCACATTGGATGGGCTTGGAGCAGTTGGTGGCGGAGCGCACGCCGATCACGAATGGGTTGATGTCGCGCAGATGCCCCAACGTGCACTATTGATCGCAGGCCTTGTGCAGCGCTTACAAAACCGCAGCGAACACTAGGTTCTGACTACTCCAGTTCGAGTAGGTGGGTTCCCGCAGCCAAGGTTCCAGCAGCGCGATAAATCTCAAGTTTGCTACGACTGTCTTCAATGTCAAGGTTACGCATTGTCAGTTGGCCGATGCGGTCAAGAGGACCAAAGGGTTGATCCTCGACGCGCTCCATGCTCAGACGTTCGGGTGAATATGTGAGATGCGGACCCGTCGTATCCAACACGGTGTAGTCATCACCGCGCCGTAAACGCAACGTCACTTCACCTGTGATGGCAGAACCCACCCAGCGCATGATGGGTTCACGGAGCATCAGACTTTGCGGGTCAAACCAGCGACCTTCGTACAACAAACGACCCAAACGCCGACCCATGGTGCGGTAGTTCTCGATCGTGCCTTCGTTATGGATAGCGGTGACAAGGCGTTCGTAGGCAATATGCAGAAGAGCCAATCCCGGCGCCTCGTAAATACCGCGACTTTTTGCTTCAATGATGCGGTTCTCGATTTGATCGCTCATACCGAGACCATGACGACCGCCGATGGCATTGGCTTCGTGCACGAGTTCAACCTGATCGGCAAATTCTTTTCCATTAATCGCCACTGGCCAACCTTCATGGAAGCGAATACTCACGGTCTCGGCAGCGATCATGACATCTTCGCGATAATGAGCAACTCCCATGATGGGATCAACAATCTCCATCGAGGTCGAAAGTTCTTCAAGGAGTTTGGCTTCGTGCGTTGCGCCCCAAATATTGGAGTCCGTGCTGTACGCCTTCTCCGTACTTGCGCGATAGGGCAGTTTGTTGGCTAATAAAAATTCGCTCATTTCTGTTCGACCACCGAGTTCAGCGACGAAGGCTTCGTCCAGCCAAGGTTTATAGACCCGCAACTTGGGGTTGACCATCAGACCGTAGCGATAGAAGCGTTCGATGTCGTTGCCTTTATAGGTCGATCCATCGCCCCAGATATCCACGCCGTCTTGGTGCATCGCGCGCACGAGAAGCGTGCCAGTCACGGCGCGACCTAACGGCGTGGTGTTGAAATATGTTTTGCCAGCGGTGGTGATATGAAAGGCTCCGCATTGCAAGGCCATCAGACCCTCGCGCACGAGTTCAGCCCGACAATCAATCAATCTGGCTTCTTGAGCACCGTATTGTTTGGCGCGATCGGCAATGTCGTCAAGATCTGGTTCATCGGGTTGGCCGAGGTCGGCGGTGTAGCAATAGGGGATAGCGCCCTTGGCCCGCATCCAAGCCACTGCGGCAGATGTGTCGAGTCCACCGGAAAAAGCGATACCCACGCGTTCGCCAATGGGGAGTGAGGTGAGTACCTTGGCTGACATGGGAATTGACGCTATCGGTTTGGCTCGCCCGAGTCAGGGAGACTTAGACGAGATGTGCGCGAAATTGCAGGGCGCAAGCTATGAATCTTGATGGGGGAATACATGAGATTCCGCTTTCGTCAGTTGCAGGGCGACTGTGGTTGTGCGGCAAACACAAGATTGCGCCTGATGTTGAGGCTTTGTTAGAGCATGTGTCTGCGGATCATGTGGTGTGTTTGGTGCAAGACCATGAACTCAGTGAGCGCTATCCCGCTTATGTGACATGGTTGAATTCTTCGGGGCGTTGCTCCTGGCAACGCATCCCCGATCTATCGTCACCTCCATTGCACAAAGTTCTCCCGCTCTATGAATCGGTTGTGGAACGCTTACGTCGGGGCGAAAATGTGATCGCGCACTGTGCCGCCGGCGTCGGCCGCGCAGGCACATTGGCAGTGGCGGTATGTCTCCTCACGGGTATGGACTTAGATCAAGCAATGAGCCATGTCCGCCAGTCACGGCCGGGGGCCGGACCTGAAGTTGG
>WLTJ01000264.1 GCA_009705435.1 Actinomycetota bacterium
GCGTCGGCGTGAGCGGATGCGGTGAACCAACATCAATGACAATCGCGTGGCCGAAGATTGGGTCGATACATCGCAATGTTGTGCTGTCGAAACTGGATGTGACTCCTGCATCTGTCAGGCGCTTTGCGATCGCAGCGATGTCCGACTCATTCTCACAGCTGAGATGCATGGAAGAAAGGTGGCGATACGGCGCCTCTGCGAGATTCATTTGCACTGGTCGATCGGGTGTGCCAAGGACACCATCAGCCGTCGCGTTCATTCCGTGCTGCAACCAAAACTCAAAAAGTTCTTGCGGGTTCGGCACCGATATTTGAATATCCAATAATCCGTTGAGCGCCATGTTTATGCCCCTTTCGCATAGTCACTGACACGGCGACAATGATTGACCATTGTGCCGAGGCCAGAGATTGTTGTTGTTATTACATCTCCATCTTTGAGAAAGTTTCCGGTTGCTGCGCCAACACCATCTGGCGTGCCAGTGAAGATGATGTCCCCCGGAGTCAGTGTGGTCACTTGCGACAGATATGCAATCAGCGTCTGAACATCAAAGATCAGGTTTTTTGTGCTGTCATTCTGGCGAGTTTCACCATTTATTTCAGTGACTAGATGAAAATCATTGAGATCAGAGAAATGGTCGGTTGAGTAGACGAATGGCCCGATTGGTCCAAACGTATCGAAGGATTTTCCTAAGTCAAAGTGCGGAGGTTGGGCCGCGAACTGCACAATCCGATCAGAAATGTCTTGACCAATCGTGACACCAGCAACATGGTTCCAGGCATTTTCTTTCTTAATGTCCTTGCCACCAACTCCGATCACGACCACCAGTTCAACTTCGTAGTCGACACCATCAGATCGCATCTCAATATCTGAATGTGGACCAACCAAGCAGGACGGAAACTTTGTAAATACCAAAGGGTTAGTGGGGAGTTGCATTTTTGATTCCTCGGCATGACTCTTGTAGTTCAGTCCGATGGCAAAACAATTTTTCGGTCGAGGAACTGCAGCGCCAATTGTTTCAGCGGCTACTCGTCCCGTCGGTGTCGCATCTTTTAGGAGACCAGAGAGTCGGTGCAAAAGGTCGCAGTTTCCCAAAGCATCCATTGGGTCACTTGACAAAGCTCCGTTGCTCAAGGTTTGCACATCAAAGTAAAAATCGTCCAGAACCAAGACGGAGCGGTCGTTGATATTTCCAAGAATAAAGGTCACAACGAGATGCTACGGCATCAAACTATTTGATGTCAAATGATCTGTTAGGGTGAAGTTATGGACATGTCAGAACTCGTTAAAGACACCATCAGGACTTGGACAGCGGAACGACCGGACCTTGATTTCACCGCTATGTCAACTGCTCTCAAACTCAATTTGCTCGTGGACAAGACATTCCAATCAATCAACAAGCACATGCTTGAACTGGGCCTTACTCTCGGCGAATTTGATGTCCTGGCGACCTTACGGCGACACGGCAAGAGTGGGGTCTTGATGCCGACCGAGATCGCTGGTTTCGCCATGATTTCGCCAAGTGGACTCACCAATCGACTCACCCGATTAGAGAAAATGGGCCACATCGATCGCCTTAGCGACCCCAATGATCGCAGGATCTCTCTCGCTCGACTGACAGCCAAAGGTCGCAAGGTTGCCGATTTAGGCATCAGTTTCGCTTCTTCTCACTCAACAGAAATGATGGGTCGCATAGATTCTGCAGACCTAGCAGTCTTCAATAAGGTCATCGAGCAGATGATGAGATCCGTCGAAGAATGACCCAGACTGGGGCGGTCGCAGTCACGCGCATAGTGAGCCGACAAAGTGCTCCACGTCAGAGCCTCAGCGACTTCATGAACGAAACAACAGACTTCAGTTAGGTCCGAGGCACTACCGTGAAGGGTGATGTCCACGCCCGTCTCCCCCGGATCAACAAACGAGCCCTCGCCGGCATTAGCGGCTCTTCGTCAACGCATCGACGAACTCGATCGTCAACTTCTTGACATTCTTGCTCAGCGTCTTGACGCCTGCCATGAGGTGGCACGCATCAAGGAACATAGCGACACTCCGATTATCCAACCTGATCGAGTGCGCGAAGTTGTCACTAGTCGTCGTCAATACGCCTTAGACAGGTCAGTTGACCCAGACTTTGCGGAGGACATCATGCGCGTCGTCCTCGCTGAAACTCACCGCATCGAAATTGCTGGTCGCCGCACTGATGCCGCCCCTGCGAAAAGCGCTTCACCTGAAGGAACAAGATCTGCGATCGACACGGTTTCTACTCGCGTGGACCATGTGGTCATCGCCGTGGAGAATTTGTCCACAGCAGTTGACACCTTCACCCAAAACCTCGGATTTCATCTTGAACATCCATCCAATAGCCACCCCGGCATCGCGGTCATTGCCGCCGGTGGGGTCACCCTTGTACTAGTTGGGCCAGAAGCGGGACCCCAAGTGGCCGCCCACATTGCCCATCACGGCAGTGGAATCCACCACATCGCCATTGAAGTACTGAACGCTAGTTACACCCACGCCACGCTGAATAGCACGAGTTCTGCGCTCTCGCCGATCGTCACCGATGTTGTCACCGATGACCATGGGCACGAACAGTTCTTTACCCTGCGAGACCCTGCTTCAGGAGTTCAGTTAGGTTTTATCGCTCGTACTGGGCATCGTGTGGGCGTGGCGACACAAAATATCCTTGAGGGCTTCAAAACCTCGTAGCCCCGACTAGGCTCATCTCTGCACGACAAGTACAGAGATCATGGGGCTCTCTCGCATCCGCATCATCTCCGTTGTGCGCTGGCAAAAACTGAGTAGTTCTTAGCTCCCAGAAGGGTCTTAGTTATGACGCGCCAGCGCATTGATGTCCAACTTGGTGATTTCGGTGATCCCCGAAACACCATCACCCAACCCAGCGATCTTCCAACTGATCTTCGTGATTTGATTGACACCCCGCTTGACCAACTGATGGCACGCGCACGGGAGATACGAGATCAACGCCACGGCACACGCATCACGTTCTCCCCGAAGGTCTTTATTCCCTTGACCATGTTGTGTCGCGATAGTTGTGGCTATTGCACCTTTGCTCAGCCACCAGCACGTCTGGAAAGCCCATTTTTGTCGCCTGAACAAGTTCTGAAAATAGCCAAGCAGGGAGCACGCAACGGATGCCACGAAGCGCTTTTTACTTTAGGCGAAGC
>WLTJ01000265.1 GCA_009705435.1 Actinomycetota bacterium
TGCGAGTGCAACGGGAACTATCGCAGAAGCTTCAGCGCGAATCGTCATTGCTTGAAATTGCGCACGTACTCGGAGAAAATCCGGGAAAGGTAGCTGAGTATTTCAGTCTTGCCGCTGATACTAAAAGCCTTGATCAACCGACACGTAGTGAGGGGGATGCGACCTACGCCGACAATTTGGCATCAACAGACAGTGTTGATCCAAGTGATGGCTTGCAATATGAAGATCTACGCGAGGCCCTGCAACTAGTACTAAATGATCTCCCAGAGCGTGAGAAAGAAGTCATGCGGATGCGTTTTGGGCTTGGTGGTGGGGAAAACGCAACTCTGGAGGAAGTGGGGCAAGCCTTTAACATCACCCGCGAGCGTGTCCGCCAGATTGAAGTCCGTACTTTGTTTCGTTTGCGGCATGTGACTGCGAGTGCGGCGTTGAGGGACTTTGTCGAGTAGTGCCTCCTGACCTACAGAGGGCTTCTTCACGGGTATCCTGACACCGCTATGTCGCAACGGGAAGAACGCTCTTACATTGTCAGAACCTTCGGGTGTCAGATGAACGACCATGATTCCGAGCGAATTTCAGGTCTTTTGGAGACTGACGGCCTAGTACCTGTGCAGGACGAAGATGATGCGGACATTGTTGTCCTGAACACATGTTGTATTCGTGAAAATGCGGATAACAAGTTGTACGGCAATCTCGGGATGTTGAAGCGCTGGAAAGACGCCCGTGAAGGTCGCCAGATTGTGGTGTCTGGTTGCTTAGCGCAGAAGGATCGCGACATAGTGCGTGACCGTGCCCCATGGGTTGATGTCGTGATGGGAACCCACAATGTCCATCGCGCCGCTGAACTCGTTGAGCAAGCGCGTACCTCAGGTCCAGTGACAGAGATTCTTCAAGAAGCAGTTCTCGATGACCATGCCATGTTCCCTTCGGCTCTTCCCGCCAAGAGGGTCAATTCCTACGACGCCTGGGTCACTATTCAAATTGGTTGTGATAACTCCTGTGCCTTTTGCATCGTTCCCACAGTGCGCGGAGCAGAAATCAGTCGCCCATACGAGGACATTGTCAATGAAGTTCAACTGTTGGTCTCCCAAGGTGTCACAGAGGTAACACTGTTAGGCCAAAACGTGAATAGCTACGGACGTGATTTGCAGTTGGATAGGCGCCGATCTGGCGAATCTGTTTCTGCTGCGCCGCGATTTAGTGAACTGTTGCGCGAGGTTGGCAGTATTGAAGGTCTTCGTCGCTTGCGATTTGTTAGTCCACATCCCAAAGACATGCGGCCCGAGACTTTCGCCACGATGGCAGAGGTTTCTTCGGTCTGCGAGCATCTCCATTACCCTTTGCAATCAGGGAGCGATCGTATGTTGGCGATGATGCACCGTGGTTACTCGGCGCGGCGTTATCTTGAAAAAATCGTTGAAGCTAGGGGACTCATTGCTGATCTAGCGATTAGCACGGACATCATTGTCGGCTTTCCTGGTGAAACAGAGGCAGACTTTCAACAGACTCTTGAGGTGTCGGCAGCAGCCGAATATGACTACGCCTATACCTACATGTTTTCTCCGCGTGAGGGCACTGAGGCAGCGCGCATGACAGATCTATTTGTAGATTCAGCGGTAATTGCTGATCGATATGCTCGCCTCCGTGTCGTCGTTGAACATTCGGCCGTGCTCAAGCACGAAGCACGCATTGGACGAATTGAAGACGTTTTGATTGAAGGGCCTTCACGGCGCAACCCTGTGGTCTATCAAGCTCGTACTCGTCAGAATAAAGTGGTGCACTTCACTCCCACAGAACCAATCCGCACGGGAAGTTACGGTTTGGTGGAAATCACCAGTGCCGCACCGCACCACTTGCGTGGAGTGCTCGTTGAAGTGACGGCAGACCCCTCACACAAAGTACGTATTCCAGTCGCTTCGCTGTGAGTATTCGATGACGTTTCGTTCATTGGTCATATTGGGCCCCACGGCGAGTGGAAAATCATCGTTGGCAATGGCTTTGGCGACATCTGATGCTGGTCGTGATGTGGGTATTGAACTGCTGTCCATTGATGCCATGCAGGTGTATCGCGGTATGGATATCGGAACTGCTAAGCCGACTGTCAGCGAACAAGCTTTGGTGCGACACCATCTCATCGACTTAGTGGATGCCACGCAAGCATTTACGGTGGCACAATTTCAAATCGCGTATCAACATGCGGTTGACGACATCACGAGCCGTGGTGGAAGGGCACTGCTCGTCGGTGGGACCGGACTGTATGTGCGCGCTGTGGTTGACGGTCTGACCTTGCCTGGCCAATGGCCCGAGGTCCGTGCACGACTTGACGATGAGTTGGTCACTCTTGGACCGGAAGCCTTGCATCAACGTCTCTGCCTTCTTGATCCCACGGCGGGGAGCAAGATGGAGCCGAGTAATTCGCGAAGAATCATTCGTGCCCTAGAAGTGTGTGAGGGGAGTGGACGTCCTTTTTCATCGTTTGGTCCCGGCGTGGATACTTATCCTGCGAGCGAGGTCCAACAAGTGGCTTTGCGCTGGCCCCGCGATGTTTTAGCGAGACGTATTGAAGAGCGCGTTCGAGTGATGATTGAGCGGGGACTGCAAGGCGAAGTAGAGAGTCTTCTCACTCAAGGTCTGTCTCCAACAGCCATGCAGGCTCTGGGCTACAAGGAGATGATTGAACACATTGAAGGGCGCATGTCACTTGAAGAAGTCATTGCCACCATCGTCGTGAAAACTCGCCAGTTCGCAGTTCGTCAAGAGCGCTGGTTCCGTCGGGATCCTCGAATCAACTGGTTTGACATCGAAAGTGACTCAGTGACCGAAGTGGCACCCCAACTCATTGGGCTTTTGGCGTAACCTGAGATTCATCGCTATGGATATCAGACTGACAAAACACCACGGGCTCGGCAACGATTTCCTCGTCTTGGATCTCGCTCAGGGAACTCCGCCAATTGCTTGGGCCGAACTTGCGCGTCGATGGTGTGATCGGCGTTTCGGCGTGGGTGCTGATGGACTTTTACTTTTGGATATTCAAGGTCCTCAACATCTGAGCATGGTGCTCTTCAACGCTGATGGAAGTCGCGCTGAAATGAGTGGCAATGGCATTCGCTGTCTAGTCCAAGCGGCACACCGCCAAGGGAATGCTTCAAGTTCCTTGGCGACGACCTACA
>WLTJ01000266.1 GCA_009705435.1 Actinomycetota bacterium
ACCTTTGAGTCGCTGGAAATCTTTTTTGTGATTCGGATGTTCTTCCAAGAAACGCGTCTGCGCAAGATCGTCTTTGAGATAAATCTTTACTTTGCCGATCTCCGTTGAATACAGCGGTGGTTGCGCAATGTACACATAGCCAGCTTCAACCAATGGACGCATCTGGCGGAAGAAGAAAGTCAAGAGCAAGGTCCGAATATGGCTGCCGTCAACATCGGCGTCAGCCAAAATAATAATTTTGTGATAGCGCGCCTTGGCTGCGTCAAATTCGTCACCAACGCCACCACCGATCGCCGTCACTAAGGCAATGACTTCTGTGTTTTTCAACATTTTGTCGAGACGCGCCCGCTCAACATTCAAAATCTTTCCGCGGATCGGCAAGATGGCTTGCGTTCGGGGATCACGCGCATCGAGGGCCGTACCACCAGCAGAGTCACCTTCAACAATGAAGATTTCACTCTCTGATGGATTGCCACTACTGCAGTCTTTTAATTTGTCTGGCATACCGGCGCCAGCAAGTGCAGTCTTTCGGCGCACTGCGTTACGCGCATTCTTTGCTGCAAGTCGTGCTTGGGCTGCCGACTGGGCCTTTTTAATAATCTTGTTTGCCTCAGTTGGGTTTTCATTTAACCACTCGGCCAGACGATCGTTCGTTACTTTTTGCACAAACGAGCGCATCGACACGTTGCCTAATTTGGCTTTGGTCTGACCCTCAAATTGGGGTTCACCTAATTTCACCGAAATGATCGCCGTGATTCCCTCACGAATATCTTCACCGAGAAAGTTGTCGTCTTTCTCCTTGAGCAACCCACGGTTTTTTGCGTATTTATTGATGACACTGGTTAACGCTGTTTTGAAACCCTCAACGTGCATGCCGCCTTCAACAGTGCTGATTCCGTTGGCGTACCCATGAATTCCTTCGTGGTATCCGGTATTCCACTGGATGGCGATGTCCAACATTTGCCCATCGTCTTCTTCTTCGTAGTAGGCGACCTTGGTGAACAATGCATCCTTGGATTGATTGAGATGCTTGACGAAGTCAATAATTCCACCCTTGTATTGAAAGGTGACGTTTTGCGTTTTGCCGACTCGCTCATCCTTGAAAACAATTTCTAAGCCACGATTAAGAAAAGCCATCGTTTGTAGGCGTTCAAGAACTGTGCGCGCCACGAACTCTGTGCCTTCTGAAGCGAAAATAGTTTCATCTGGCCAAAAGGTGACCGATGTACCGTTTTTCCGACCACGTGCTGGGGTGTCACCAGTGATTTCAATCTTGCCCTTGAGTTTCCCACCATTTTGAAATTCAAGTTCATAACGCTTGCCACCACGATCAATCTCTAACGTCAGTCGATCCGACAGTGCGTTCACAACTGAAACACCTACACCATGAAGTCCGCCTGACACTTTGTAGCCCTCACCGCCGAATTTTCCGCCGGCATGAAGCACTGTCAGCACGACCTCAGCGGCACTTTTACCTTTATGGGGACCAGAGGGATATGGATCAACGGGAATGCCTCGACCGTTGTCCTCAACACGGCACCCGCCACCTTCTAAAAGTGTGACACTGATAGTGGTGCAATGACCCGCCATGGCTTCGTCAACGGAGTTGTCAACGACTTCCCAAATGAGGTGATGTAAGCCTGTGAGGCCAGTCGATCCGATGTACATGCCGGGTCGCTTGCGGACAGGGTCAAGACCTTCAAGAACCTGGATATCTTTGGCGCCATAATCGGCTGTGGTGGTGGTGCTTTTGGTGGACACGAGTTCCTTTTTGAGTGGGTTTAGAAGGCCATCACAACTGTGTGCGCGGGGGTGGAATTTGGGGCGACACAATGGCTCAACACAACACTCAAATCCTACTCGCTGGGGCTCGCCATTTTGGTGACCTTGTGTGCCTTATATGCAGGGTAAATACACTATTTTTTGACTATAAAAATGAAGGCTTTTCGGCTTCCAAAAAAGAGGCACCTAGCGACGCTTTTTGACCCGTATCTCTAAGGTTTTTATGGGCCTCGCGGCACCCTCGTTGAGGCGCTTCAGCACGTCGGCTTCAAGGAACTTCATCTGAGTCGCCCACATCGGTTCATCAACCTCGACGATGAGTGTTGCGTTATCCAATTTCAAGGGTCGCACATGGCTCGCAACTGATTCTCCAACCAGTTCCTCCCAACGACCAAAAACCGTGACGGTGGTCAGTCGGTCCCCGCCGCGGAGCGACTTCAATAGTTTTTCAATACTGCTTGAAATGGGTGTGGGTTCAGGATTATTCGCTGACAACTTGACCCCCTTCAATCCGCAAAATTCTCTCTGGTGTGGCTGTGTCGGGAAGGACACTGGCTGTCGTAATCACTACTTGGCCGCGAGGCAGGTGACTGAGCAAGGCCGCACATCTTTGCGGGTCAAGTTCAGAAAGAACATCGTCAAGAACGAGTAATGGAGTCATGTCGGTTTGCTGCGCCACAAGTTGGTGGGCTCCAAGTCGTAATGAAAGCGCCAAACACCGCATTTCACCCTGACTTGCGTGGGTTCTGGAAGGAAGTGTCCCCAAAAATAAGTCAATGTCATCGCGGTGCGGACCAACAGTTGACACACCCCGGCGGAGATCGTCCATACGCGCCGCTTTGAGGGCATTAGCTAAACCCGTACGCCGCCAAGCCGGCTCGTAATGAATGCCAACCGCCAACGGCGCCCCAGCAAGATGTTGATAGGCATCTTCGACATGGGGTTGAAGTTGTGCCAAAACGATGGCTCGTTGGTGACCCACCTCGTCGCCGACAGCAGCAAGTTTTTCGTCCCATACATCAAGTGTGAACTCAATATCCTGAGTTAATCGACCATTTGCCTGCCGCAATAGCGTGTTTCGCTGCCGCAAGATGCGATCTAGTTCTAGGCGCCGAGCATCATTTTTCAGGGCCAAACTGACCATGGTTTCGTCAATGAAACGTCGCCGCTCACCTGGAGCGCCTTTCACTAGTTCAAGATCATCGGGAGAAAACACAGAGACTCGCAAGATCCCTAAAAGATCGCGAGTTCGCGCAAGTCGTTGTTTGTTGACCTGCACCACGGTGCGCCCCTGGCGTTGAATCTGCACCTCAATTTGTATCTCTCGACCATCTTCGTGACGGACGATGGCGCGAATAGTTGCGAGTTCTGCCCCCTCACGCACTAA
>WLTJ01000267.1 GCA_009705435.1 Actinomycetota bacterium
GTCGATCTTTCTGGCATCGTGTCGGGGCTTCTGGCTCGGCTAGAAATAGTGTTTATGAGCGAACCCACTCCAGCCAATCTTGAACCAGTCAGTGTCGAAGATTATGTCAATATCCAGCGTCTCATTAATCGGTACGCCGATGCAGTGATTCATCGCAACGGAGTGCAGTGGGGAAGTTGCTGGACCGATGAGGCGGTGTGGGACTTGGGCGGAGGCCGATTGGTCGAAGGCAAGGTGGCGATTCTCAAACTGTGGTACGCCGCCATGGGTGGTATTTCTTCGGTCGTGCAAACTGTTCACAACGGTGATGCTTGGGTTGGAGCCTCGGCCAATGAAGCCACGGGGCGTTGGGCAATCAGCGAAAGAATGCGTCGGGCTAATGGCGATTCAGGGATTTTGCTCGCTCATTACGATGATGCTTACGCCAAAGTAAACGGGCAATGGTTATTCACACGTCGGTTTTTGCAAGTGCATTACGGCGGACCGGCAGATCTTTCGGCGAACTTCAGTAACGACAAAGAACAGTTGCTCGCTCGTGGCGTTGCTGCTGACGTCTAAGACCGAATAGTTTCTACCTATGCCCGCTTTCGCATCTGATCTCGCTCGCCTTCGACCCGACGAGATTGCAGTACGTGATCCCAACCAGTCTTTTACTTGGTCGCAAGTTGGAGAAATCTTGAACCGTGTTGCCAATCGGGTGTTAGCGGCCGATTTGGGGGAGCGTCGACGTGTCGCTGTCTTCGCTGAGAACGCTGCTGAGACAGCATTCTCACATCTTGGTTGTTTGCTCGGAAGTACCTCAACAGTGCCGGTCAACTTTCACCTCACGGCTGAGGAGGCGGCATATATTTTAGTTGATTCGGATTCACGCATTGTTTTCGTTGGCCCTGAAACGTTAGAGCGTGGCATTGAGGCGGCGCGCTTGGCCCGTCTGCAGGGTTTGCTCATCGACATCGTGGGCTGGGATGTCAGTCATCAAGAAGTCACTGATTGGAGCGCTTGGCTAGAAGCAGGGGACCCTAGCGACCCTTCGCTTGAGGTCGTACCACGCGCCAACTTGCTATATACCTCTGGCACAACGGGTCTTCCTAAAGGAACCGAACTTCCCCCAACCATGTTCGCCGGTGGTTCCACCATGGCGGAACATCTTGAGGGAATGAAGATCAACCGCTTCGCTGACTACGGCACTCACCTTGTGGTCGGTCCGATGTATCACACTGGTCCTCTGAATGGAATGCGACTTCTTGTGCGTGGAGTGCCGATGGTGATTTTGGCAAAGTTTGACGCTGAGAGCACCTTGGCGACGATCCAAGAAAGCAAGACGGAGTCCTCTGTTATGGTGCCGACACATTTTGTTCGTCTCTTGGCACTACCCGATGAAGTTAAAGCGAAGTATGACGTCTCCTCGATGAAGTTGGTTGCACACACTGGGGCCTCATGTCCAGTTGATGTCAAGCGGGCGATGATTGATTGGTGGGGACCGATTTTTACTGATGCATACGGAGCCACCGAGGTCGGTACGACTTGTTCAATCTCCAGTGTTGAATGGTTGGCTAATCCTGGTTCGGTAGGGCGCGCCGTGCCACCATTTTCCGTTCTTGTTCTCAATGATGATGGTGATGAAGTTGCTGCTAATACCGAAGGGCGATTGTTTTTCAAAGACGCCACAGGGCGCGGCGTTATCTACCCAAATGACGCGGAAAAAACAAAGGCTGCAAATATCTCTCCAGGAGTTTTCACACTCGGTGAAATTGGATATGTGAATGAGGCGGGTTACGTCTACATCACCGATCGTTTCAGTGACATGGTCGTTTCGGGTGGAGTCAATATCTACCCAGCCGAAGCCGAGCAGGTTCTTGTTCAGCACCCGGGTTTGTTGGACGTGGCTTGCATCGGGGTGCCTCATAACGAAATGGGGGAGGAACTGAAGGCCTTGGCGATTCCTCGTGATGTGAAGAATCCACCGGATGCGAAAGAAGTATTGGCTTTCTGCCGAGAGCGTTTGAGTCATTTCAAATGTCCGAGGACGATTGAGTTTGTTGATGACCTTGGGCGTAACACGATGGGCAAAATCAATAAGCGAAAACTGCGCGCTCCCTACTGGGAGAAATAAAAGGAGACATATGTCTGAGCCCGTGTTGTTGATTGATCATCCAGCGCCGAAGGTGCGGCGTTTCACTTTGAATCGTCCTGAGAAGCGCAATGCTCTGAACGATGATTTGCGCGGAGCTTTGTTTGATGCGCTACGCGATGGTGACAAGGCTCGTGATGTATCGGTGATGATTATTCGCGGTGCAGGGTCGGCATTTTGTGCTGGTTACGATTTGGGATCGCCAAATAGTGATGTTGAACGCGCGATTTCGCGTGCTGACGGTTGGTGGTCGCGGCATGTGGTCAATAATTGGTTCGAGATGTGGGATATGAGTACCCCGATCATTGGGCAAGTACACGGGTATTGCTTGGCTGGTGGTACTGAGCTCGCAACAGCGTGCGACCTTGTGTATGTCGCAGAGGACGCCAAGATTGGATATCCGCCAGTTCGCTTGATGTCGCCGCCTGATATGCAATGGCAAACCTGGATGATGGGTTTGCGTCGCGGTATGGAAGCACTGCTAACTGGCGACTCGATGAGCGGCGTAGAGGCGGTGACCAACGGTTTTGCTAACCGAGCACATCCGGCCGACGAACTAGATGGGGCAGTACTCGCAATGGCCGAACGTATTGCCAAGGTGCCGGCCGATTTGTTGGCGTTGAATAAGCGGGCTGCGCACAGAGCGATGGATGTGATGGGAATACGTGCAGGTATTCGAGCCACCGCCGAGATCCAAGCGTTGGGATTCCATCAGAAATCTTCCATGGAGTACATGCAATCTTTTGTCACTAAGGGTGTCACTGCCGCACTGAGTGAGCGTGACGCTGCCTTTGGCGATTACCGCGAGGAAAACAAGGAATCCTGAGATATTCGCTCAAAGAATGGTAGTTCTGGCTACTTTGTGGCAATATTGTTGGCTGTTAGTGAAGAATTCACTTCGGTTTAACAAGGAGCATTTAATGAAAAGGAAACAACAAGTTCTTATTGCGGGACTTGCTGCGCTAGGTCTATTGGCCGGCGCATGCAGTAGCGATAGCGAGAGTTCAGTCACTGAAGCACCAGTCGTCACTGA
>WLTJ01000268.1 GCA_009705435.1 Actinomycetota bacterium
AGACTCAGCGTTTAACGACGATCGTGCCCGCAGCAGAGTCGTGCAACCCTTGACGCAATGGGTGAAAGAGCGCTCGTAAATAAACAACCAATGCCAAACCAGGACCGATCGCCGGAACAAGTTGTACTGCCGTTGGTATCAACGCGCGCACAGCGGCATAACTCAAAGACACCGGACCTCCATCAACGCGGTTGACGACTTTCAAGCCAACCACGCGTTTGCCTACAGTTGCGCCCCACACGGCGATACCAGCGATGTTGTACATCAAGGTCGCTCCGATAAACAAGACAGTCACAAACAGTAGTTCACTATCTGACAAATTCTCATTGGTGAGGTTGAACCCAAGGGCGAGAGTGAAGAGAAATGTCGGTATACCAACAACGAAAGTATCGACAATTTGCGCCAAGGCGCGTTTGCCAATACTGGCAATTTCATCTGGTTGGCGCGACACAATTTCGGGGGGTGCAAAATCACTCATGGCTAATCATTCTGCTGCTTCGGCAAGGGCTTCTGCCAATGCTGGGTGCACTAAAAGACTCTCCACGATATCTGTCACACGCAAATTGGCGGTCACTGCCAAAGCAATCACGCTGATCAATTCAGCTGCATGGCGCCCGACAATCGAACCACCTAGAACCTCGCCAGTTGCGGGATCGGAAATGATTTTCACAAAGCCACGCGCATCATTATTAATCAGAGCTTTAGGAGTTGCCGAAAACGGCACCTTGGTGACACGAATTTTTCGACCATGAGCGAAGGCCTCAGCTTCGGCAAGACCAACATCGGCGATTTCGGGCTCGGTAAAAATCGCTGAGGCCGCCTTGTCGTAATCGAGATGGCGATGGTCACGAGTGTGTAAGCCCATGACATGCTCGGCAACTTTACGACCCTGCATCGAAGCCACCGATGACAACGGCAATTTGCCGCTCACATCACCTGCAGCATAAATGTGTTCAACATTGGTCACGCAGTGATGATTGATTGGGATATAGCCGCCACCATCCATGTGTACGCCGGCAGCGTCCAGATCGAGTCCATCACTATTAGGAACCGAACCGATTGTCAACACCGCGTGACTTGAACGCACTTGGCGACCATCATCACATTTGACGACTACTTCATCTCCCTCTCGGGAAATTGATTGAGCTCGCGCGCCCTTCAGTAGCGAAACGCCCCGACGTAAAAAATCATCCTCCAAGACAGCGGCCACTTCTGGATCCTTGCCAGGTAGCACTTGTTGGCGACTGACAACTAATGAAACCTTTGCTCCGAATGACTGAAACATGTGCACGAACTCCACGCCGGTCACACCCGAGCCAATGATGCACACGCTTGAAGGAAAAACCTTGGGAGGGTAGCAATCACGGGTTGTGAGAATCCGCTCACCGTCGGGTGTCACCCATTGCGGAATGCGCGGGCGTGAACCCGTGGCGATCAGCACGGCGTCAAACTCAATGACTTCTACGCCGTTGTCGCTCGTTGTGACCGATACTGAATGCGCAGACATGAAACGCGCTGATCCAGCGATCAGGCGAACCCCTTGGCTTCGCAAGAGATTAGTTGTGCTCTGTGAAAGATGATCCTTGATGTCTTCAATGCGATCCGTGAGTGCTTCTACGTCAACTTCAGGTCGCATTTCTTCAAGACCCATACCGCTTGAGCGGCGACCAAAGGCCATCGCTCCTCCAGTTGCAATCATCGTTTTAGAAGGAATGCAGTCCCAGAGATGGGCTGCTCCGCCAATGATCTCACGCTCAACGATGGTCACGTCAGCGCCAAGACGAGCGGCGTGAGTGGCGGCGGTATTGCCTGCGGGGCCACCACCAATAATCAAGAAGCGAACAGCCATGGTCAGAGACTATCTCTCAGCCTGAGAGTGAAGACCAACACAACCCGATCTAAAAACTTCCCTAGATGCTAAAGAACTCCGTCACACACCATGCCTGCTTGTAAAGTCGTCCTGTGAGTGATGCGTCAAATCCCAGGCCTGAGTCCGAAACCGCCGACAATGATGTTCCTGAACTAACGGGAAGTGGACTTCAAGCAGAGAAGAGTCGACGTCTGGCCCAACTGGACGAAATGCGTACCAAGGGGGTCAATCCTTACCCTTACCGTTTTGACCGATCCCACACTTTGGCTGAGCTTCGCGCTCAGTGGGGTCACCTTGAACCTGGTTCTGAAACCGAAGCCAATGTCTCCATCGCCGGTCGCATCATGCTCAAGCGCGAGCAGGGCAAACTCATTTTCGGAACTGTGCGTGATCGCTCATCTGATATTCAGTTGTTCGTCTCAAAAGCCGTCATCGGCGACGAGGGTTTTACCGACGTTGCCAATCTCGACCTAGGTGACTGGGTGGGTGTCCACGGGATTGTCATGACAACCCGCAAAGGTGAGTTGTCGATCAAGGTTTCACGCCTTGAATTGTTATCTAAGGCTGTACGACCCCTACCCAATAAATGGACGGGTCTCACCGATACCGACACACGTTTTCGTCAGCGTTACACCGACCTCATCGTCAACGAAGATGCTCGACGAGCCTTTCAAGTACGCCATGCAGTGATCTCAAGTTTCCGTCGCACTTTGGCCGCAAAAGAGTTCATCGAAGTTGAGACACCCGTTTTGCATGTTGAGGCTGGTGGAGCGCATGCACGGCCGTTCCTCACTCATCACAACTCGCTTGATATGCAGTTGTACTTGCGCATCGCCCTTGAACTTCACCTCAAGCGCCTCATTGTGGGTGGCATGGAACGCGTCTATGAAATCGGTCGTGTGTTCCGCAATGAGGGAATTAGTACCCGTCACAATCCCGAGTTCACGATGATGGAGCTCTATCAAGCCTTTGGTGACTACAGCGAGGTGATGGCGATTTGTGAAGAACTCATCGTGCAGGCAGCGCGTGATGCCATCGGTACAACAATCGTGGGAATTGCCGATCCCGAGGGTGTGGTACACACTGTGGACCTCGCCGAGCCTTGGCGACGGGCGAGCATGATTGAACTCATCGCCGAGAAAACTGGAGTCGAGACACATCCGTCGCAACCAGTCGAGTCGTTACGGGCGTTGGCCGACAAGGTGGGCGTGCGCTATGACAAGCGTTGGGGTTCAGGAAAACTGATTGAAGAGATTTTTGAGTTCACCGCTGAATCTTCTTTGATTCGCCCCAC
>WLTJ01000269.1 GCA_009705435.1 Actinomycetota bacterium
ATAGTGATGGCCGCCTTCGTCGTGCCCTTAAATTCGGGAATGAAGTCCGCGACAGATTGATCGATATTCAGACGACCTAGCCGAACGGCCGCACCAATGACCGCTGCGGTCAGGGGTTTACCCGACGAAAAGGCGATGGTAGTGTCACTCGCTTTACGTCCACCCGAGTACCACTCGCCGATGATCTTTTCGTCGCGCATTGCAACCATGCACGTGCCCCCAAGATCTTCAAGCTTCTTCGCAAGTGCGGTTGATACCGCACGATTTCCATTAACTCGCGCTTGATT
The DNA here is from genome assembly GCA_009705435.1 of Actinomycetota bacterium. Taxonomy (GTDB): domain Bacteria; phylum Actinomycetota; class Acidimicrobiia; order Acidimicrobiales; family Ilumatobacteraceae; genus Casp-actino8. The sequence continues at coordinate 288 of WLTJ01000269.1, forward strand.
GGCACTCGTGACTGCAGGTGCACGCAGACCCGGCAGCACTTTGCGCTTGTTCGCCTCCACTACGCACACGGTGTTGTCCTTGTAGCGGTCAAGGCGTTTGTTCGCGTTGTATATTGCTTCATTAATTGCCGGTGTTAGGTAACCAATTGCAACCACGTTCTTCTGGCCATCAACGTCCTTGGCGACGCCTTTCGGGTACTGGGCGAGAATGCTTTTGCATCCCGTCAGCGTGGAGGATTTCCCGTATACAGGCGTCGAAGCCACCATCAGCGACAAAACAACGAGGAAAGTAGCAATTATTCGGCGGCGCATAAACCAAAGATTACACGGTGTGTCGATTTTCACAACTCAAGGGTTTTGCTCTATTGCGTCGATGTTCAACACGGCCCCGGCCCAACACGCGTTCAAAAAAAGGCGTTTCGCGTTCCAAACGTTTGCTGGAACCTCAACGACTACCCCATCAATACCGGGATTTGGAATGACGTACCCGCCTCACGAAGGCGGGGATGGTGCGAAATGTGGTGCGAAATTCCCCGCCACACCATGCGTCATCTATCTAGAGGCTACTAGGGAGCGCTCAGAGTAGAAAGACTGCACCAAACTCGAGTGTCTGTCCGGAACTACTGATTTTTAGCAAGGTTTTTTCGCCACGAAGAGAAACTCTTCACCGATCCTGCATGGGGCATTCTCAACCATGGGAACGGATAGACCTCTGCCAGGTCTTTGAATTTCTTAAATGAAGGAACTGGTGCGAACGTCACGGCCACTGCGTTATCTGTTGCAAATTGATATGGATCGCCGAGATATACACGAAGGTCTCTCCGTGCAGACAGATCTTGCAGTGTTTGAAGATAGAAAGCGATGCTGGCCTTCTTTTTTTGCTGGCAATTTTCAGTGTGCCTAATTCAGTCGCCTTTTGTTCAACGAACAGTTAATGTCTTGTTTGTCCATTAAGAGGATCCGAGGGGCCCGGCCCGTTGACGATCCGCCAACCACCCAATAGGGAAAGGTGGCAACGCTGGGTTCGATGGAGGACATCATGCAAGGCACAGGAAATACAACCGATGACTCAAGTTCGGGCAACGTCCCGCTCGAACTTCCAACTGACGTTCGTTGGGGCTTCACCCGCGAAGGGCTATATGCATACCGTCATCAGCAACATTGGATAGCGAGCAGTAAAGGTACACACGGGCCATTTATGAATGACAATTGGCCCGGATTGTCTTGGAATGAGGCTGCTGCCCTGCTTCGCGAGGCTGGTGTTTGGATCAAAGATTCCACACACTTCTCAGGCAACGATGTCCGGGCGGACATCAAGGAGTTTCACATCCTTCACGACGGCACAACTCGGATTGTGTCCTTCGCAGAAAACGAAGCAACCCCAACGGCGACACCGTCTCGTTGGCAGGGCGGAGGATTCAACGTGAAAGTCACTGCCGAAATGCTTGAGACACCCGAGAGCATTCGAACCCTCAGCGAAAAACTCGTCGCCAAAATTTTTCCGAATGGCTTACCACGCAAAGATCACAAATAGCCAACTCTCTTGAACACGCACCAGCCTCCCAGTAAGGGGATGGCGCGAAACGGCGTTGTTACGTAAGTGAAATCGAGCGAGAGAGGTGCTGAAAGGCCTCTGCAAACGGTGATGATTTACGCCATACAAGGCCAATAGTGCGGCTAGGAGATTGGCCGGCAAACTTACGTGTGACAATCCCCCGCCCAGGGCCTGCCTCTACTTTTTCTGCACACTCTGGCAACAGGGTAACTCCCAAGCCCGCCGCAACCATCTGCGTCAGTGTCGCCATACTCGTTGCTTGAATCTCGCTTGGTTCACTGAATACAAGGTGACAAATCTCCGTGACTTGATCACGTAGACAATGCCCTTCTTCTAAAAGAATCACGTGCTCGTTTCGAAGAACATCTAATTTCACTGGTGTTTTACCTTTTGCAAGCGGATGACTCTTTGGCATGGCCAACACAAATTTGTCGATGCCAATAGATGCCGTGGCAAACTCCTCAGACCCAATCGGAAGCGCCAACAATCCAAAATCTATTCCTCCGTGTCGCAGTGACTCAAGAAGTTGTCCTGTCTGCAATTCACGAATGTGTAATTCGGAGTCAGGGTGTTCATCTGTGAAGGCACGAACAACTTCAGGTAAGACATAAGGAGCCAAGGTGGGAATCACCCCGAGACCGATGCGACCATGCAGATAATTCCCATCGTGCTTTGTCGTCTCCACGAGATCATTCATGTCACGCAGCACCACCCGGGCTCGTTCCACTACTTCTGTTCCATGTGTTGTCAACATTGCCCCGCGCACCGAGCGCTCAAATAATGTGACTCCCAACTTTCGTTCAAGTTCCTTAATCTGAGCACTCAATGCTGGCTGTGAGACGAACTCTTCATCGGCAGCAGCTCCAAAGGAGCCCGCGTCTGCGATCGCTACGAGATATCGCAACTGTTGGAAGGTAGGCCATGACATAAGTATTTCTTATGTTAACTGAAAGAAACATCTATTTGACTTATGCCTGAAATGCCCCGACACTGGTTCCATGACAAATAGCGAGATCAGCAAGTGCCCATTCCCTGCCGGAGCAATCACCGCCCCCAGCACAGGAACAACTAACTCCACCTGGTGGCCAAATCAATTGAACATCAAGGTGCTACACAACAACCCCGCGGCAGGCGTCCCGATGGACCCTGACTTTGATTACGCAGAAGCATTCGCGTCTCTTGATCTTGATGCAGTGGTTGGCGACCTCACAGAACTGATGACCAACTCACAAGAGTGGTGGCCAGCCGACTACGGCCACTATGGCCCTTTCTTCATTCGCATGGCTTGGCACTCTGCTGGCACCTACCGCATTCAAGAC
>WLTJ01000027.1 GCA_009705435.1 Actinomycetota bacterium
AGTCAACATCCATGCCACGTTCAAAGTGGCCCGAGCAGACGCGTGCGAACGCCAAACGGTCGCGGTGATTGGGATCCATATTGGCTTGAATCTTGAAGACAAAACCAGAGAATGAACTCTCGAGCGGGCGCTCTTTTTCCGCTAAGTCAAGGCGAGGTAACGGGGCAGGGGCGAGTTCGGTGACGGCATCGAGCAACGCTCGCACACCGAAATTGGTCAATGCGGAACCCACAAAGACTGGCGTACTTTTACCAGCGAGAAATGATGGGATGTCAACATCGGCGCCTATGGCATCAAGCAGAGAACAAGATTCAAGGGCAACTTTCCAAGCGTCACCTTCTTCGGCGGCAGCACGTTCGGTGTCAACGATTTCTTCTGGGGCTGCGGCTGCACCACGTGCAGTGCGGGTGTACTTCGTGAACAAACCTGTGCGACGATCAATCGTGCCGCGAAAGTCACCAGGCTGACCGACTGGCCATGTGGCAGGTGTTGGGCGGAGTCCGATTTGTTGTTCCACTTCATCTAGGAGTTCAAGTGGATCGCGCCCTGGGCGATCGAACTTGTTGAAGAAGGTGAGAACTGGCAAATTACGTGAACGACAAACATGGAAGAGTTTTAACGTTTGTGCTTCAATGCCCTTGGCAGTGTCAAGCACCATGATCACCGCATCCACGGCTGCCAACACGCGATAAGTGTCCTCACTGAAATCGCGGTGACCGGGAGTGTCCAGCAAGTTGAAAACAAGATCGCGATAGGGGAATTGCAGAACTGTGGAAGAGATAGAAATGCCACGTTGGCGTTCCATCTCCATCCAGTCTGAAGTCGCCGAACGTTGCCCAGCGCGAGCGCGCACCGAACCGGCTTCTTGAACAGCTCCGGCGTACAGCAAGAATTTTTCAGTGAGGCTCGTTTTACCAGCGTCAGGGTGACTGATGATCGCGAAGGTGCGACGACGCACAGCCTCTTCGGAGATATTGTCACTGGTTTCCATGGCATAACGAGGGTACAGGCATACTGCTCGAAGTGAAGGCTTTGGCACGTTTACAAAATCAGGAGTATGTTGGGGATATGTCATTAGAAGGCGAAAAGCATTTCAGTCAGCGCACGGGTATCTTGCGTGCTGCCGTTCTTGGCGCTAACGATGGCATCATTTCCACCGCATGTTTGATCCTCGGCGTGGCTGCATCCGATGCGACTCGAGATGCAATTTTGGTCGCTGGAATGGCGGGCTTGGTGGCAGGTTCGGCCTCAATGGCCATCGGCGAATATGTGTCAGTAAGTTCGCAACGCGACTCTGAACGCGCCGATATCGCCAAGGAAATTTGGGAGTTGGAACATACCCCGGAACGTGAACTTGCAGAATTGACATCGATCTATCAGTCCAAGGGACTATCTCCTGCTCTCGCCAAAGAAGTAGCCGAAGAATTGACGAAGCACGATGCGTTGACGATTCACCTCGCTGAAGAACTTGGCATTCATCGTGCAAATCTGGCGCAACCATTTCAAGCCGCAGTGAGTTCAGCGGGGTCATTTGCCGTAGGCGCTGGTATCCCGGTTTTGGCTGCCGCATTGACGTCAGATTCGAACAGAATCGGCGTCACGATTGGGGTTGTTTTCCTTGCGCTCTTGGGCCTCGGTTCAACTTCAGCGAGTTTTGGTGGTGTAAAACCAGGGCGGCCGATGTTGCGCATTGTCCTTGGCGGTGCGGTGGCGATGGCTTTCACTATGGTCGTTGGCAATGTGTTTGGTGCCGCGGTCAACTAGCCACTGAGCGAAATAGCTACGGATATCGCTGGTTTGGGTTGCGGCGGTTAGCGTGGAATCTATGAGCAACATTCCTACCGCATACATCATTGACGCCGTCCGTACGCCTGTTGGTCGCCGAGGTGGAGGTCTGTCAACTGTGCACCCTGCCGACCTCGGAGCACACAGCATCAAGGCTTTGATGGAGCGCACCGGAGTTGACCCAAGCGCCGTTGATGATGTGGTCTTTGGCAATGTTGACTCAGTCGGCCCACAGTCTGGTTGTATCGCTCGGACATGTTGGTTAACCGCTGGTCTGCCGCAACACGTACCAGGTACAACGATTGATCGTCAATGTGGTTCCGCTCAGCAGTCGGTGCATTTCGCTGCGCAAGCGGTGATGAGCGGCACGATGGATCTAGTGGTCGCTGGTGGCGTGCAAAACATGAGCATGATTCCGATTTCATCTGCCATGACAGCGGGACAGGCCCTCGGATTTGAGGATCCCTTTACTGGTTCACCTGGTTGGGTCGCGCGTTATGGGGCGAATGAAGTGAGTCAATTCGTTGGCGCTGAAATGATGGTTGATAAATGGAATCTGTCGCGTGAAGAGATGGAAGAGTTTGCTGTTGAGTCTCACATTCGAGCCATCAAGGCTCGCGCCGAGGGTCGTTTTGAAAATGAGATCGCTCCGCTGAATGGCGTGCAGCATGATGAAGGTCCCCGCGAACCAAATTGGGAAAAGATTCGTTCGTTACAGACACTGACCCCTGGTGGTCGTTTGACTGCAGCTTGTGCGAGTCAGATTTCTGATGGTTCGGCAGCGTTATTGATCGCCAACGAACTAGCGGTGAAGACGCATGGTCTCAAGCCGCGAGCACGTATCCATCACATGAGCGTGTTGGCTGATGATCCGATCATGATGTTGTCGGCACCGATACCCGCAACTCGCAGAGCATTGCTCAAAGCGGGGATGACGATTGATGACATTGACTTGGTAGAAATCAATGAGGCATTCGCCCCGGTCGTGATGGCTTGGATGCGCGAAATCGGTTGCGATCGCGCCAAGGTCAATGTCAATGGTGGCGCTATTGCGCTTGGTCATCCGTTAGGTGCGACTGGCGCTCGTTTGATGACGACATTGCTCAATGAATTGGAGCGTACTGGTGGCCGTTTCGGTCTGCAGACAATGTGTGAAGGTGGCGGTCAGGCCAACGTCACCATTATCGAACGCCTCTGATCTCTTCGTTCTACGAGGTATTGAACGCCTCTGATCTCTTCGTTCTACGAGGTATTGAACGCCTCTGATTAACTATCAAAACCGAGGCCGAGTCGATCCAGGGACTTCAACCAAAGGTTGCGTTTGCCAGTTTTATCCTCGTGGTTCAGACTCCAGCGCGTGGCCTGGATCCCAATGAACTTGAAGGGCTCAGGCGGAAACGGCAAAGGCTTGCTTCGAACAAACTTCGTTTCAGTCGCTTGGGTTTTTTGACCATCAATCAAATCCAGCATGACCTGCGCACCGAAACGTGAAGAGGCGACACCGAGTCCCGTGTAGCCCAAGGCATATCCGACGCGACCCTTCATGGCTTGTCCCCAAAATACGCAGTAGCGCGAACAGGTATCAATGGCGCCGCCCCACATATGGGAAAACTTCACACCTTCAAGTTGCGGAAATGTTTGGAAAAAATGACGGCTCAATTTAGCCCAACTTTCAGGGCGACTCTCTAACTCCGTGGAGACCTTGCCACCGAAATAATAAATCGCATCGTAGCCACCCCATAAAATACGGTTATCGGCGGTGAGGCGGTAATAGTGAAATTGATTAGGAATATCGGAGAGTCCTTGACGGCGCAGCCATCCAATGCTCTGTAACTGCTCCGGGGTCAAGGGTTCGGTGACCATGCAGTAGTCATAGACCGGAGCGATGTAGTTATTGAGTCGTTTCAATAGTGGCTTGAAAGCATTTGTTGCAAGTGCAACCTTGCGCGCTTGAATTTTTCCCAAGGGGGTCGTGACTAAAACGCCAGCCCCTTCATTCTCAATAGATGTGGCTTTCGTGTCTTCGTAGATACGCACGCCTAACGAAAGAGCGGCTGCTTTAAGACCCCAGGCGAGGCGAGCCGGATCGACAATCGCCGCTCTGTCATGAACCCACAATCCACCCGTGTATGTTGGTGAATTGACCTCTGAGCGCATCTGTTCTTGATCCAGCCACGTCACCTTTTGTCCCAGTGAGGAGATCTGCAGATACTCATCATGCATTTCATCTAGATAACTCTGGGGATGCGCTGTCGTGCCGATTTCAATGACGCCGTTGCGCTCAAAAGCGCAATCAATCTTGTAGTGCTTGATGGCGGCTTCAATCGCATTGAGATTGGCAATACCAAGTTCTTCAAGGAGTTTGAGTTCCTTCGGAAATCGTTCCTTGCCATTAGTTACACCGTGAGTCAATGAGGCGTCCATAAAGCCACCGTTACGACCGCTAGCAGCTGCACCAACTTGTTGAGCATCAATCAGTAAAACATCACGCGCTGGGTCACGTTCTTTGGCGATGATGGCTGTCCACAAACCCGTGTAGCCACCGCCGATGATGCACAAATCGCATGTTTCATTGCGTACCAGCGTGGGATGGGGTACTGGCTGATCGGCATCTTCAAGCCAATAGGGATATTGGTCAGCATCGGCAATGGCCTCAAGACTGAGAGATTCAAACTCTGCTTGATGATTGGCGGAACTCACTGTGACACCTCGGTTACTCCGAGGCTAGCGGAGAATGGGTTGCCCTCTTGGACTCCCATCGATCCCAAAACCAGAATGAGGCAGCGACATATGCCCAGCCGGCGAGAATATCGGTGACATAGTGTTCGCCGAAGTACACCAAGGTGACTGCCATCGCAAAGGGAAACAAAACCGCAGTCCAACGCATCCAGACTCGTGGAAATTTTCTCCAAAAGAAGACAACCACAAACAAGGCGAAGGCGGCATGCAAAGACGGCAGAGCAGCAGTGGGATTGGCCCATTGTTGACCTCGTAATAACACATTGCTGACAGTTTCAAGTCCGAGCCAACTCCAGCCACGTCCAGTTGTGCGTTGCAGGGGTTCGAGGATCTGATACCCGTATTTGTCGCTGGCTGCCATCCAAGGTGGCACAGTCGGTGCGACAATATAAGTCAGTACGCCAGCGAATAACACAGTGGCGAATCGCCGCATGTAGCGCACCCATTCATGGCGATAGCGAACCCATAGATAGACCGAGGTTGCTACGGGAACAAAAAAATGGGTGAAATACACCAAGGATCCAACGACGTCATACCAGCGAATCTGTTGATGCCAGAAATGTTCCTGTATCCAAACATTCGGGTCATGACCGATGAATAGAAATTTGTCAATGTTACGAGGCAATTCAACTTGCAGCGGAAAACCTAATGAGTCAGCTGTGCCGCGGCTGTAATCGTAAGACAACCACATCGCCGCATAAAAGAGAAGATCGCCAATCATTTGTAGTTGTTTACGTTTTGGTTGACCGACATTGCCGACAACGAAAGCAGCTGCAACCCAACTCAGGACTGCCATACGCGCCACAGGTAAACCATGTGTTTGAAATGACCAAAGAAATATCGCCCCGTAGGCGAGTAACAGCAATGATCGAGTTCTCTTGATGGTCAGATTGTTCATAGGTGAACGACCAAAAATCGCCGACCGTTTAGGGTCGACATGTTGGGGCCTTAGGCGCTGGCTTGTTCGAGAGCCCTGCGCACCAAAACCTTGGCGAGATGGGTGCGGTACTCAACGCTGGCGTTGTTGTCTGGTGAAGGCTCGGCATCATCTGCGGCGAGTGCAGCAGCGTCAGCAATAGAGGCTCCACCAGCAAGAGCCTTGCTGACAGCGCTAGCCAAGATTGGAGTCTGACCCATATTCACTAGGGCCACACCCGAACCATGACTGCCTCGCCATGCGGCTACGCCGACGATTGCCCAATCTTGCGCACGACGATTGAACTTCTGGAAACTCCAGCCCGCACCATTCATTTTTGGTACGCGGATTTCGGTGAGCATTTCATCTTCCGCAAGGTCTGACTGCAAGAAGCCGTGAAAGAAACTTGAGGCTGGGATTTCGCGCGTTCCATTCGGACCTTGCACGACGTATGTTGCACCCAACGCGAGGGTGGTTGCAGGAAGATCAGATGCAGGATCGGCATGAGCAATTGATCCACCGATCGTGCCGCGATGGCGAACCTGTGGGTCGCCAACATATCCGGCAGCGTGGGCCAAGAGTGGAGCATGTTGCGCCAACACGGCAGACTTCTCGACATCCATATGGCGCGTCATCGCTCCGATTGCGATGTGATCTCCAGCATCTTTGATGTATGAAAGATCTGTAATACGGCCGACATCAACGAGAACTGATGGTGCAACCAAGCGCAACTTCATTAACGGCAACAAACTGTGGCCACCGGCGAGGAACTTGGCGTCCGAACCATGCTGACCAATAAGTGAAATAGCTTCGGCGGCCGAACTGGCGCGGACGTAATCAAATGCTGCGGGGATCATTTCGTTTTCCTCACTTGCCTGCTGCGGCCAAAACGGCCTTGACAATGTTGTGGTATCCGGTGCAGCGACAGAGGTTTCCCTCAAGACCGATGCGCACTTCTTCCTCGGTTGGGTTAGGGATTTCTTTCAGCAAACTCGTGGCTGCCATGACCATTCCTGGGGTGCAATATCCGCACTGCAGACCATGGTTTTCCATGAACGCTTGTTGCATCGGGTGGAGAGTTCCATCAGCAGCGGCCATACCTTCAATGGTGGTGATATTTGCACCGTCGGCTTGTACTGCAAGGACTGTACAACTCTTGACGGCTTCACCGTCAATGTGCAAACTGCAGGCTCCACAGGACGAAGTATCACAGCCAATGTTGGTGCCGGTGAGTTCAAGAACTTCGCGCACATACTGCACAAGCAGTGTGCGTGGTTCAACCTCGCTGGTGTGCTTCTTTCCATTCACGGTGACTTGAATTTGCACGGTTTCATCCCCTTCAACAGCCGATGTCTGATTTGCACCGATGCAGATCAAATACCGGACGACCTATTCTGCCCGATTAGAGGTAAGCCTCAAGCACCGGACATCTCTACCGTAGACGCTCGATGACCTCGGCGGGAAGTGCTGGCAGTCCTGCCACCTCAAAACCAAATAAAGCGGCCGCTATGGCCTCCGCCCCATCGACCAGACGGGGTCCAGGTCGAACAACGATGGCGTCCGCATCAATGGCCCAAATTGCCGCGCGCTGAGGCATCTGAGCGAGCACAGCCTGTGCTTGGGCGATGGCTCCGGGCAGCCCGTATCCACAAGGTGAGACGATGATGTGATCCGGGTCGGCGAGGCGAATCTGATCCCAGTCCGTGGGGACAGAGCGTTCTCCAGGAAGGGACAAAATCGGCTCGCCGCCTGCGGCCAGCACAATATCGGGGACCCAATGACCGCCGACAAAAGGCGGGTCGACCCACTCAAGGATAAAAACTGTCGGTCGTTTGCGCCCATTGAGATGACGTTCGGTTCGCTCGGAAAGGTTCTTCAATCGTTGATGTAGCGATTCCACGAGAGTCCGCCCGCGCTCGGGGACGCCAGCAGCATCTGCCACAGTTTGAACTGACTCAATCACCTCATTCAAAGTGTGGGGATCAATCTGTAGAACCGTGGCCTGGCAGTTCAGTCGGGCAACGGCTTTGTCGACCTCGCCGCTGGGAACTGCACACACGCGGCAGAGATCTTGGCTCAAAATGAGGTCTGGATTGCAACGTGCCAAGGCCGCATCATCAAGGGAATACAACTCGTCACCTGCTGCCAGGCGGGCGCGCACGAGTTCGTCAATTTCCAGTGGCGTGAGATGTTTAGTATCCATGCCACCCACCACAATTTCTCGACCTTGACGAGCCTCGGCGGGGAAATTGCATTCAAAGGTGACGCCGAGAAGTTGCTCTCCTAAGCCAAGATCAAAAACAATCTCTGTTGTTGAGGGAAGCAAACTGACAATGCGCACGACGTCAGAGTATTCGCTGCAGGTGAATAAGCAAGAGTTCGTCGTGACGAAATGTTCTCGTTATTGGTCGAACTTCTTGATGCCAGTCATCGCATACCAGGATGAAAGCAGGACTAAGACGGCGATGGCTAATAATCCACCCCAGGAACCTTCCCAAGTGACATCACCAAGGAAACCCTGTCGCGCAAGACGCAAGATATTGGTCATCGGATTGATCCGTGCGACAGAACGCAGCCAACCTGTCATTGCCGAAATAGGAACTTGTGATGTGGAGAGAAAAATCGTAAAGAAGATGCCAAATTGAGTCAACGTTGCGGCTCCAAGATTTTGCAGACGAAATGTCAATCCCAAAGCGAAGGCACAGGACACGAGGCCGATACCAATTGCGGAGATCGCCAGGCATACAAGTGCCAATAGTCCGCCAGGAGTATTCATTCCTCCCAGAAATCCGACGACAATGACGAAGGCTACGGGCACGATGCAACGCACGATTGCTGCCGCGAGGGGAGCGGCGACCATCACCCAGCGACGCGTTGGAGCCAACAAGATGCGATCAAAGAAGCCAGTTTGCATGTCATTGATGAGACCGAAACTGACACCCACGGCGCCGAAACTGGCACCCTGAATGGCGTTCAGTGGCACATACCAATCAAGGGCATTCTTGATCCCGAGACTCGTCACCGCAAATCCGAAAGCACCGCTAAAGGCAATGAGTTGGAAAACTGGCATGATCAATGACGGGATGAACGCCGAAGGCATGCGACGAACTCGCATCATCGAACGTTGCACAAGAACCTTGATGACATCCATTGGTCGAGCTGCGTGAAGCCCAGTTTCTAAGGACGAGGAAACAGGAGATGAACTCATGATGCGGCTAGTCGTTTCGAGAGTGAGCGCAATGCGAAAAAGATACTGACGATGGCAACTGCGAGGGGGAGCAGCCAGGCCTTTGCGAACTGTGAGAAATCAAGTTCCTGGTTGATGAAACCTTGGAAACCTTCCACGATGTGCGATATCGGATTCCAGTCAGCGACGGTTCGATACCAGCCACTCATGTAATGACGTGGGAAAAACGCCGAAGATAAAAACATTAAAACGAAGAGCAATGGAAAGGTACTTTGTACCACTTCGGAGCTACCACTTTTGATCGCTAAACCTGCCATCATCGCACTCATGGCAAGGCTCAGTAAGGCCCCTCCGATGACGAGTCCAAGGAATCCCAATGGACCGCTTTTAATGCGCGCTCCAGCGCCGATAAATATCATGAGGAAGATTGTCACTTGAAAAATGGCAACGACCATGCTCCCTGCCAGGCGACCTAAGACAATAGAGGTGCGACTAATAGGTGAGGCCAGTAGGCGTTCAAAGAAACCTTGTTCAATGTCAATTGCTAAATCGGCGGCAGCCGAAGTTGAAGCAAAAAGCACACCTTGGAGAACGGCTCCTGCGATGGCATAGTTCAAAAATGATGTGGCGATATTTTTGGTGAAGTAGGGGTCCTCGGCCAACTTGTGAAAACTTGCTGAGCCAAGAGCGGCAAAAAATAACGGGAAAATAAAAGAAGGAGCGATGATTGCAGGCTGGCGTAGACGGCCGAGCACGCTGCGCTTCGTGAGCACAAAACTGTGTTGGAATAACGAACGCAACGATCGCGGGGACTTCATCAAATGCGGATCAGTCATCGTGATATTCACGAACGGTTACGGCGCTTGCGACGGCCTTTGCTTTCTTGTGCATCCACCGCATCGGAATTTTTCTTACCTGTGTCAGTAGTTCCTGCGCCTTCAAGGCGATATCCCGTTGCTTCGGCGAAGACATCATCCAAACTGGGCTCATCTAGTTCGAGATGGCGAACCTTGAGTCCAGCTTCGTCAAGTGCGCGGATCACTGTTGCGACATCTTCGGCACCGCGTGCGAGGCCGACTCCCAATGTGCCTTCTGATGTGGTGCGTAAATCACCAAAGCGCGCCAGGATAGAGCGGGCTTCTTCGGTCTGATCGCTTCCCACTTTGATACTCAGCGTCGGTGAGCCAACCATCGCTTTGAGTTCACGCGGCGCACCTTGGCGAACAATTCGCCCGTGGTCAATGATTGCCACTCGATCAGCGAGTTGATCGGCTTCTTCAAGGTATTGGGTAGTGAGAAGAACAGTCGTTCCACCTGCATTGAGGCGTTTGACTTCTTCCCATAAGGTCAGGCGACTCATGGGGTCAAGACCTGTCGTCGGCTCATCAAGAAACAACACAGTGGGTTCGTGAACAAGCGAGAGAGCCAGGTCAAGGCGACGCCGCATGCCGCCGGAATACGTCCCGACGCGGCGGTCAGCAGCTTCAGTGAGACCAACGCGCTCAAGTAGTTCTTCGCCGCGATTTTTCCCAGCATTTTTAGATAGGCCATAGAGAACTGCTTGCAAAGCCAATAGTTCGCGTCCAGTCATTAAAGGATCGATGGCGGCATCTTGGAGTGCCACACCGATGGAGCGTCGAACCAGATCAGCATTTTTGACGACGTCATATCCCGCCACCGTGGCAGTCCCCGATGTGGGCTTAAGCAAGGTCGTGAGCATGCGCACTGTTGTGCTCTTGCCGGCTCCGTTGGGTCCAAGGAAACCAAAGATTTCGCCTTGCCGAACTTCGAGGTCAACTCCATCGACTGCTTTGACAATGTTGGCGCCAGAACCAAAGTGGCGGACCAAACCGCTGGCGAGAATCGGGGAGTCAGACATAAGGTTGTAGCCTACAAGTGATCGGTTTAAGGTGCCTCAACCTCAAGGATTTTGTCAGTTTTTATCTCAGCGAGCGGCTTGGATTGCTTGCCAGACGCGTTCTGCGGTGCAAGGCATTTCAATATTGCGCACGCCTAAATGTGAGACAGCGTCAACTACGGCGGACTGCAGGGCTGGCGTTGAACCGATAGTGCCTGATTCGCCAATGCCTTTGGCTCCCAACAAGTTGACGGGGGTTGGAGTCTCCATATGCACGACAGTCACGCTCGGCAGTTCGGCCGCTGAGATGAAGCCGTAGTCCGCCAAGTTGGATGTGATGGGGTTGGCATCAGCGTCGTACATAACCTCTTCAAGAAGGGCTTGGGCGGCTCCCTGAGCCACGCCACCGTGGATCTGACCCTCAAGGAGCAACGGATTGAGCACCTTGCCAGCATCGTCACAGGCAGTGTGCGCGATATGGCGAACTTTGCCCGTCTCAGTGTCAACTTCCACGACAGCGACATGTGCCCCAAAGGGGAATGTTGCTCCGGAGACGTTGATGACATCGTTATGGTTGAGACCGCCAGTTGATTTTTCAGCGATGGCGAGATCTGCCCAAGTTTTTGTGACTGCTGGCGTACCCACAACATGGAAGGCGCCGCGATCTTTATCCAAGACAACATCGGCTTCGCTCACTTCAAGAATTCGCGCGGCGACTGACTTGGCCTTATTGACCAATTCGCCGGCTACTGCGAAGACTGCGTTTCCACCCTGTTGCAAGGATCGTGAACCCATGGTGCCAGTACCGATCGGAACGAGGTCGGTGTCTCCCCAGACAAGTTCAATCTTGTCCATTGGGATACCAGTCTGCTCTTG
>WLTJ01000270.1 GCA_009705435.1 Actinomycetota bacterium
ACCTCACGAACCCGCAATCCCTACTGCGCTGTCAAGGTGGCTAATGCCCTCGGCTGTGATGTGGCGCGACTTGGATCTGCAGGCGCCAAAGCCATGGCCGTTGTCATGGGTGAGGCTGACATATATGTCCATGATGGCGGAATGTACCAATGGGATTCAGCGGCCCCTTCAGCTGTTGCCGCTGCCGCCGGACTGCATGTCAGTCGCACCGATGGCTCACCACTGATTTACAACGAAGAATCCTTGTGGCTCCCCGACTTTTTAGTCTGCCGACCAGAATTCGCCGAGGCTGCACTACGGGCTTTAAACGACTAGTTGAGGTACGCTTTGGCAATGAAACGTTTGCCAGGGATCGTCATCGCAGGACTCGCATCAATTGCCGCTGGAGCAATTCACGGTGGGGCAATCGGCTTACATGCTGAGCACCCACAGTTGGCACGCATTTTTATTGTTGTGACCTTGGCGCAGCTGGCCTGGGGTCTTTCGGCACTACTACGCCCTCAGCAATGGCTCTTGCCCGTTGGTGTTTTGATTAACGGTGCCGCTGTCGGCGGCTGGATCGCCACCAGGATCGTCGGCATTTCTTGGATTGATGGACTTGAAGTACGCGAGAGCCCACAGTTGGCTGACAGTTTGTGCGCTGGTCTGGGCATCGTGGCTGCCACTGTCGCCTTAGCTGCTCTTCTCGTTGGTGAGCGCGAACTCCCACAAGTACGTTTGGCTCTACCTTCTTTCGCAATCCTGTTATTGACATTGCCAGCAATGTGGAACGGTGCCGCCCACGTTCATAATCACGCAGCGACTTTTGACGCAGCAGGCAACGTGATCAATGAAGCTCAGCCCCACGACCACGGCACGGCGACAACACCCGTCGAACAAATAGTCTCTGAAACCCCAACGACTCCCGCATCGACCTTCGCTGCCTGGCCACGACCCTATGACCCAGACCTGCCACTTGATATTTCCAATGTTGCAAATGTCAGCGCCGAACAAGAGAGCCGCGCCAAGGCGCTCATTAAGTCGACTCAACGCGAACTTCCCACCTGGGCCGATTACCAAACCGCCCTTGCTGGTGGCTGGCAGTCAATTGGTGACGGTTCAACAGGGTTTGAACACTTCATTAAGCGCGAACTGATTCAAGATGACAAGTTCCTTGATCCAACGGCACCAGAAGCCTTGGTCTACAAAGTTGAAGGCGCCAAGCGCACTCTGGTTTCAGTGATGTTCATCGCCAAAACTGGAGTCACAGTTGATGATCCAAGCCTGACCGATTACGCAGGTGGGCTCATCCAGTGGCATTCACATGACAACTTGTGCTGGCGAAATAATGCTCAAGGCGTCCCCGTGATTTCAGGCTTGACCGATGGCGCAGGAAACTGCCCCGCTGGTTCGGTGCGCGCCGGAGGCAACAACGCCATGGTGCACGTGTGGATTACCCCACATCTCTGTGGGCCATTCGCAGCCCTCGAAGGTGCCGGCGCAGGTCGCTCTAACGTCAGCGATTCTGAGCGAGTCGACCTCTGCGGTGCGGCGCATCAACATTCAACTTCGGCGCCGACCACGGTTGTCACGACCGATCCAACAATAACGACCTTCGCCCCAGCAACGACTGTCGCCCCAGCGCCGACAACGACCGCTGCCCCGAGTTTCAATGACACTGGCGCTTCGCGAATTTCTCTCGGAGGATTCCCTGGCGTGACCGCCGATCAGCAGGCTCGTGCTGAAGATCTGCTCTATCGCACACGTGAGAAGTTGAAAAAGTTTGCTTTGACCCAAACTGCGTTGGACAATGGTTTCACGTCCATCCAAGACGCAGGGACTGGTGTCGAGCATTACATCAACTGGAGTTACATCAACGACGATCACGAGCTTGATCCAAATTATCCTGAAAGTTTGGTCTACCAAGTTGGGGCGGGAGGCAAGCGGACATTGGTCTCAGCGATGTATATGGTCGGCGACGAATACGAGTTGGCGACTGTGCCCGATGTGGGTGGCGCATTAACTCAGTGGCATATTCATAACAACTTGTGCTTTGATCAAGACCCTTATGTCACTGGCTCCACTCGCGTGGTGGGTGTGACTAGCGAAAACGGTCCATGTTCTTTCGGCATCAAGTTGAATCCCAACCCAATGCTGCATGTCTGGCTCGTCCCGCAAAAGTGTGGACCATTCGCCGCTCTTGAAGGCGTCGGTGCCGGCCAAGTTATTGCCGGTGAATCACGCCTGTGTGATGAAGCGCATGGGCACGGTTAATTGATCTCTGCACAACCAAAACCCACAACAGCGACAGAGCGCTGACGATCAATACCACCACCGGCATTGAATCTGATCCCTGAGAATCAATCAGAGGTCCAATCGAAGTCGGCACAATCAATCCCCCAACAGCTGCCGCGCCAACAATCCACGACGTTGCTGAAGCAGATAGAGATAATTTGTCGTCCACCATGGCCAACATCGTTGGGTATTGCGGACCAGCAGCAAAACCAAAGAGCGCCGAACCCAACCAAACAGTCCAGATCTGACCCGACCCTACGATCATCACGGCTAAGGCCACAACAGAGAGTGCACATGCACTGAATACAACGAGCAATGGTCGCACTCGCCCACTCACAGGAATGGCAACTAAGCGGCCCAAACAAAAAGCTCCCCAAAATGCGGCGGTCACTAATGCTGGCAACGAACCCGCCATGCCAATCTCCTCGGCGTAGGTAAAGATCCATCCGCCGAAACCCACCTCTCCCCCGATGTACAGCATAAAAAAGACGGACACCACGAGCACTGTGCGGCGCGGCAACTGTGGTCGAATGACGTCTTCAGAGTGAACGGGGTGTTGAGGTGCTTCACGACGACCAACAATGCATGCCGCAGTGATCGCTAATGCAGTGACGACGACAACTGCCAACCACAACGAGTGGGTCCACGCCAAAGATCGGTCAACGATCAGCGGAGCAAAAAGCGCACCCACACCGAACATTAAATGCAGGGCATTCAAAGCAGGTCCTGAACGACCCGATCGAGCCCATACCACCATGGTGTTCATCGCCGTATCGGCCATGCCCGTAGCCGCTCCGATCAAAGCCACTGCGAGACAAGCAACGATGAACTTCTCGCTGATGGCCAACAGCACCGTGCCAACGGCGAACGACACAATGCC
>WLTJ01000271.1 GCA_009705435.1 Actinomycetota bacterium
ACGGCCAGAACGAATCGGTCCGACAGGATCAGAACCCTGTGAGTGAAAGACCAAGGCGAAACGAGTTAAGGCCTCGACGTTTTCCTCAAAAACAATATCCGCTTGATTGAGTCCGCTCTGTGGACGAGCGCCAGGGTGATTGTCGACCTTAACGACTAAGGCAGGCCGCATGGACAGAACGCCATCAGCCGCTGGTAATCCAGTCAGGGGCATCACTGGTCCTGCAACGGGATTAGTTGTCGCGGTCGTCGAGGAGGTCACTGCAATGGTGCTTGTCGTTGAAGAAACCGGAACGCTGTCCGCAGATCCCGACCCGCCTCCACAAGACACAACGAAAAAAGTACCGATACACGCCAAAGTAAAAGGAGAACTATAAATTTTCATAGATCCTTTAATAATGCAATTCTTTCATCAAGGGGTGGATGGGTGTCAAACATGCGATGAAAACGGGCAAACTTGCCCTCATCGCGAACACCAGACAAAGGCTGTTCAATCCACATGTGTGCAGTCGCCATTGAGGCAGAATGAGTCGTCGTCGTGTCAGACTTCAGCTTCTCAAGGGCAGATATCAGACCTGGTGGATACCGCGTCATCTGACAGGCGGAAACGTCAGCAAGTGTCTCACGCTTACGACTGATAGTCGCCTGCATCGCTTTCGCAATCATTGGCGCCAAGATCAGAAGCACGATGCCGACTATCGCCAAAGGGTTGGCGCCGTTATCACGATCGCCATCTCGACTTGAACGACCACCGTTCCACCACATCATTCGTAGAGCGATATCGGTCATGAGGGCGATGGCGCCAACCATCGTCACGGCCAAAGTTGATACCAAAATGTCGTAATTGCGAATATGGGATAGTTCGTGGGCAAGAACCCCTTCTAGTTCAACTCGATCCATTTTTTCTAGCAAGCCCGTGGTCACTGCTATCGCTGCGTGTTGTGGATTACGCCCAGTAGCGAAGGCATTTGGTGCTGGGTCGTTGATGACATATACCCCGGGTTTTGGTATTCCACCAGCGATGCACAGTCCCTCAACCAAATTGTGCAGTCTTTGATATGTGGCTGGGTCTGCGGGAGTGGCACGACTAATTGAGAGCGCGATTTTGTCAGATTTCCAGTATGACGTGAATGCCATAACAGCGGAAATGACCAAGGCAATAATCGTTGTGGCTAATCCTCCACCGATGAGCACGCCAACAGCGAAACCAACGAGAACGACGAACAACGTGAACCCCACAACCAGCGCAACACTCCGCCGTTTATTTGACTTAATTTGATCAAACATGCGGTTCTAAAATTTGACTGTCGGAGGGTTTTTCGCAGAATCTTCAGCCTCAAAAAATTCACGATGATTAAAGGTGCCTAACTTGGCTATCAAGATCGTGGGGAAAGTGTCTAACTGGTTGTGGTAGCCCAAAACTGAGTCGTTATAAAACTGCCGAGCGTACGCCACCCGGCTTTCAGTGGACGTGAGTTCTTCTTGTAAGGCCAGGAAATTCTGATTGGCCTTGAGATCTGGATAAGCCTCCGAAAGAGCGAAGAGCTGCCGTAACGCTCCTGTTAAAGCGTTATTGGCTTGAGCCTGAGATTCGGGAGCGGATGGAGCGGCGACAGCAGCATTACGCGCGTTGATGACTGCCTCAAATGTCGACTTCTCATGCGCTGCGTATCCCTTAACGGTTTCAACCAAATTGGGAATGAGATCCAAACGTCGCTTGAGTTGAACGTCCACCTGTGACCAGGCGTTATCCACCATGTTCCGAGTACGAATGAGACGGTTGTACAAAACAACCGCAACCAGCGCCACGATGACTACAACTCCAAGTAAATACAACATGTCTGTATATTACGCCATAACCCTTGCCCAATGTGTTCAGAAGGTAATCATTGACGACGAATCAGGCCTAAAGCACCCTGAATCAACTGCCGAGGAACACTGCGAAATTTATGCGAAGCAGACTTTGTTGAACCCACCTGGGAAATGATCTGACGATAAATAGTTAGGTACGACTCAGCTAGGTGAACCATGGAGAACTGCCGAGATCGGTGGTGACCTGCCTCAACTAAGCGCTCACATAAATCGTCGTCTGACAGCAATCGTTGCAGCGCTACCTCGAGATGGCGCGGTTCATTGGGATCCACCAAAAGAGCATCCACTTCGTGCGTGGCTACGTTCATGTAACCATCGAGAGCACTCGCAACAATCGGCGTATGTGCGGCCATGGCCTCAATCAATACGACACCAAAACTCTCTCCCCCAAGAGAGGGAGCGCAGAAGATATCTGCTTCATGAAGACGGTGCGCTTTCTCGGCATCCGAAATTCTACCGAGCCATATCAAACGTGGATCTCCCGCCCAGTCGCGTTTTAGTCGCTCAGTTTCGGGACCATCAGAGGCAATCCAAAGATCAACGTCATCAGGTAAAGTCGCGTGCGCTTGGAGAAGGACTTCCAAACCTTTACGAGGTTCGTGTCGTCCACAAAAAAATATTGATCGCCTCGCGCCTGAATTCCTCATGACCCGTTGAGAGTTATCAAAACGGTCCAGTTCAACCCCATTTGGGAGAATTTGATATTCGCCCCCGAGATAACGCTGAGCAAGGAGTACCGCATCTTTGGAAACTGCGACTCTATGATCAATGGCACTCGCAAACCCCTTGAGCGGAGCGCTGAGATATTTGTAACTCAAACTTTCACCGGCCGCATGAAAAGTCGCCACAATCGGCGCAGTGCGCATCACTAATGCAGTGATGCTGGCTCCTGGAGTTAAAGGTTCGTGGATATGCAAGACATCAAATTGCTCATCTCGCAAAACGCGGATTGTCCGTAGCGCCGCAGAAGGATCCGGAGCAAGTGGTGCGATGGACCCATTAGCAACCGTCGGCAAGCTTTCGCCGATTGGTGTGACGAAGGAGTCAGGGGGCGCCCCATCACATGGGCCGAGGACCCTGACCTCTTGACCCATACGTCGTAAGGCCCTCGCCAGACCCATGACCTGACCTTGCACGCCACCAGGTGTGGTGAGACTGTACGGACACAGCAGACCGATCCGAAGGTGATCTTTCACTACTGAACTTTGGTGAGTGTTCGTGGAAGACATGGCCTTTCCAAACTAGCGAGATACGCGGGTCAAGTGGTGTTGGGCTACG
>WLTJ01000272.1 GCA_009705435.1 Actinomycetota bacterium
ACCACCTCCGAATCCACAAGAAGGCGATCTTGCACGAGCGCCCCTCAAGCGCAGCATTTTTATGGCCTCACTCGGCTTTATTGCTGCCGTCTGGGCACTGGCCTCACTGGTGGCTTAAGGAGCAGATGTATGAGTGATCAACGACTTCAGCAACAACTCAATTTTCTGATGGAGATTGATCAACTCAAGCAAGTCGAACGCCAGACGGCAATCACTGGTGGTTCACGCCGAGAAAATACTGCTGAGCACTCGTGGCATTTAGCGATGTATGCCCTAGTTCTACAAGAGTGGAGCAATGTTGATGTTGACATTGCTCATGTCTTGGCTTTGTGTTTGGTGCACGACATCGTAGAAATTGATGCGGGTGACACTTTTGCCTATGACACCACGGGTTACGCCGACAAAGAAGCTCGTGAACAAAAAGCCGCTGACCGTTTATTCGGTTTGTTACCTGACGATCAGCGGGACCGCTTGCGTTCATTGTGGGATGAATATGAAGCTCAAGAAACACCAGCGAGTCAATTCGCTAACGCGGTTGATCGCATGCAACCAGCGATGTTAAATCATCACGCCGGAGACGAGTCACCGTGGAAACGTCATGGTGTGAGTTATCCGCAGGCAGTCAAGCGATTGTCACCCATCGGCGATGGCTCAACGACGTTATGGCAACACACGCAGACATTGATCAATGAGGCGCGCAGTCGAGGTCATCTCACCGAAGGTTAGTTACGAAGAGTGAATGCCTTCAATGGCGAGCACTGCACCATCAACAATGGTCAGCAACATGTATTCATCAGTGATTTGGGCAATCAGATCGGTCTTCGGGATATCCACGAGAACTCGTCCAGAATTCGCCAATTCAAAATATTTCGCTGCGCTTATCGCCGTATTTTTCTCACTCTCAACAATCGGTAGAGAAACAAAGAGCAAACTGTCAATAAGGGCGGGATAAAACTGTTGACCATCTGGCACAGGAATCGGATCATCTACTGAGTTACGAATGTCAAATGTGAAGCCCTGATCATTCTCATCAATCGCACTGACGAAATACCCGACATAGAAACCATCGGGCAAGTCACCAGTGATGTAATCGCCTTCAACCAAAGATGGGTCGACCTGAGCGATATTTTCGGGAATCATGGGTGCATCAACTTGAGCCCATTCATCAATCAGTTGATCAATTTCAAGATCACCGAGATCATCACTGTGAATAGTGACTGGTTTCCCGAGATTGCTGGGATCATTGGCTGGCGTTGCCGTGGTCACTGGAACACTTTGGCTTGGAGCCTCGGTGTTAGTCGGGTTTGTTGTCGGCGCCAACGAATCCGCACTGCCGTTATCCGAGGTGGATTCAGTCACTTGTAGAAACACAAATGCGCCTGCTGCAGCAATGAGCAGACATAAAAAGATAACGGGGGCCTTCGACGAGGACTGTTTCTTCTTCTTGCGTTTCTTTGCCCGAGATCGTGAATTCACCACGCCTCTATTGTGGCAGATTTCAGAGTTTACGGAGTAGCACTTCACTCACTCGGTGGTCGTTGCCCTTGCGCAGAATCAGCGAGGCTCGTTCCCGAGTTGGTTCAATGTTGTTCTTCAGGTTCAGCCCATTGATGCTTTCCCAAATACTTTGTGCCACCGCAATTGCTTCATCGCGCGAGAGGTGAGCGAAATGGCGAAAGAAACTGCTCGGATCTTGGAAAACAGAATCGCAGAGGCTCAAAAATCTGTCCACGTACCATTTTTCAATATCTGCTTCAAGAGCGTCAATGTAAATGGAGAAATCAAAATAGTCACTCACGAATTCAGCGGCGTCATTACCTGGGACACCAACTTGCAAGACATTGAGTCCTTCAAGAATCAAGATGTCTGGTTGGCACACCTTGGCCGTCTCGCCTTCAACGATGTCATACACAACGTGACTGTAGACAGGGGCTTCCACGGTCGCTTGTCCGCTTTTGAGATCCCGCAAAAACTTCAGAAGTGCCCGTGTGTCGTAGCTCTCGGGGAAACCTTTACGGTTCATCAAATCGCGTTCTTCGAGAACATGATTGGGATAGAGGAATCCATCGGTTGTGATGAGATCAACTTTGGGGTGATCGGGCCAACGCGCCAGAAGCGCTTGCAGAATTCGCGCGAAAGTACTTTTGCCCACAGCAACGGAGCCAGCCACACCGATCACATACGGCACCTTGGGGGCCAAGGTTCCGAGAAATGTTGCGCTGACCTTATGCAAATTCTGGGTGGCGGAGACATATAGGTTGAGCAATCGCGTCAACGGCAGATACACCGCGGCGACTTCGTGAAGATCAATACGTTCGTTGATGCCGCGCAGATCCTCAAGATCAGCCTCACGCAAGGTCATCGGGGTAGCGGCTCGAAGGTCGGCCCATTGCTGTCGATCAAAAGAGACGTAACGCTCACCCACGGGTCATCACGCTACGGCTTCACGAGGGGTAAATGCGACTCAGGATGAACTTGGTTTGCGCGGCGAGACCGCTTTATCGCCACCAGTGAGAACTTCGCAGCCCGTCTCGGTGACCAAGATGGTGTGTTCAAATTGCGCCGTGCGCTTGCCGTCGGCGGTGACTGCCGTCCAGTCGTCATCCCACATATGAAATTGATATGTCCCCAAGGTGATCATCGGTTCAATAGTGAAGATCATGCCTGGCTTCATCAGCATGTTGTTACGCGCGTCGTAATAATGCAGCACTTGCACATCGGAGTGAAATTGTTCGCCGATTCCGTGACCGATGAAGGCGCGTACGACACCGAGACGATGAGCGGTGGCGTGATCTTCAATGGCTTTTCCGATATCGCTCAATGGACGATCTGGTTTAACGGCATCAATGCCAAGCCACAAACATTCTTCAGTGACCTTAACTAAGTTGCGATCGATATCACTCACATTGCCCACGAAAAATGTGGCGTTTGTATCGCCGTGAACGCCATTGACATAACAAGTCACATCGAGGTTGATGATGTCGCCGTCCTCAATCACCGTGTCATCGGGAATGCCGTGACAGATCACTTCATTCAATGACGTGCAAACACTTTTCGGATAATGGTGATAGTTCAGTGGACTGGGGTAGGCACCGCGTTCAATGGTCAGGTCATGGACAAAAATGTCAATGTCATTTGTCGTCATGCCG
>WLTJ01000273.1 GCA_009705435.1 Actinomycetota bacterium
CAATCGTTGTGGCAAGAGCGTGAAGAGTCGTGGTCACCGATAGTCGGCGGTGTGGTGAGCGTGAGTCAGATTGCTGTCGAAGAAACCGTGGCTTGGGCACAGTGGTCATGTCGTACCGCTGACGCAACTTATGCGGGATGGTCATTACATCGAATTGACGCCACCGACATCTACTCATTTGATTACTGGCAATAAAGTCAGAGTCGTGTTGCGTTAGATATTTTGCTTCGGTGTGGTGAGGGCGAACGCGACAGCGGCGGCGTGGCCGACGTTGAGCGAATCAACGTCGAGGGCGATCGGAATGTGTAGTTGTACATCGGCGGATGTCAATGTCTCTTCGGGCAATCCCGGTCCTTCGGCACCAAAAATCAATCCCAGTGGACCAGGATTGTTGATCTGAAAGTCAAGGATTGAGGGAGTCTGAGGGTTGGGTGTGAGCGCCACAACCGTGCCACTCTTGCGTCTGATGACGGCCATAGCCGTTTCGATGTCCATACGAACGACGGGGATAAAGAGGATTTCACCCATTGAAACCCGAACAGTGCGTCGGTAGTACGGGTCGGCACAGGTTGGATCAATGACGATGGCGTCGATGTGAAAAGCACGCGCCGAGCGAGCAATGGCACCGAGATTCTCGTGATCACCGAGGCCTTGTAAAATCGCCAGACGATGACGCGGTCCATATAACGGTGGATGCGACAAAATCTCATCAAGTGAGAGT
This sequence comes from Actinomycetota bacterium, assembly GCA_009705435.1. Classification (GTDB taxonomy): domain Bacteria; phylum Actinomycetota; class Acidimicrobiia; order Acidimicrobiales; family Ilumatobacteraceae; genus Casp-actino8. The sequence continues at coordinate 722 of WLTJ01000273.1, forward strand.
GGATTTGGACGAAAAGCCGAGCCGACAACTCCACGATGCATATCAAAACCGACCACACCAGAGATGACGCGACGTTCGGCGACATAAATCGGGCAGGTGACATTGGCGAGTGCGGGGATCATGATGTCAACCCGATTGGGTGATAGCAAAATTGAGCGTAGGCGCATCTCGGAAGTGACGAGCCGCCGAACCACTTCCACGCCTTCTGAGATAAAGAAGTCGTTATCTTCGGCGCGGCGACGAATTTCGGGATCGCTGAGACCCACATAATCTGCCAAACGCGGATCTTCGGAATCAGTGATTTCTATTGTCTCAATGCTCATGTCTTCATTCTGCTGCGACATTGCACATTTTTGCTTCTGCTGATCGTTTAAGCAGTATGAGCGAAAAAACAAATAACCAAAAACCCCTCGTATTGCTAGACGTCGATGGTGTCATTAATGATTTAGGCGCCCTCTCGGGGCAGAGGCGCGTCTATGAGGTCGAACGCGTCCTCTCACACGGCCACATCGTGCACATCCCGGACTATATGGGGTGGCTCATCAGAAAAATCACTGATGTTGCAGAAGTGCATTGGTGCACGACTTGGCGACATCGAGCCAATGATGAAATAGCGTCTCAGCTCGGTATTGATTCATTATCGGTAGTCGATGACGGGACAAATTCCCGTTATGTCTCCTGGAAGGCGGCGGCGGCTCATGATCTTGTTGACACTGCCCTGAAGCAGGGTCGTCAAGTTGTCTGGATTGAGGACTTTTATGGAGACCCACCAGTGGCAGCGATGCCCGTCGGTACACAATTTGTCGATACAGCCAAGAATCATGAAATGGTTTTACAGATTGAGATGTTGCCTGCGTGGCTATTGGAACTTTTCGACTCGTCCACACCTGTCGTCCATTTGGCCACCCACTGAGTCTTACTGACCAGCAAATCTTCTGAAAATTGTGATATTCACTTCATAAACTACGGAGCATGAAAACTGTCGTCATTGTTGGGTCCTCGCTGGCGGGTTTGCGGGCCGCAGAAACTTTGCGGTTAGAGAAATATGAGGATCGGATTGTCATCGTTGGTGCCGAGAGGCACCAACCGTATGACCGTCCACCATTATCAAAAAAGGTTTTATTGGGTGAGTGGGAAGCTGAGCGTATCTCGTTGCGTAAAGCAGAAGATTTAGACAAACTCAATGTTGAGTGGAAATTGGGTTCACCAGCGCAGTCCCTCGATACCGAAAAACGTATTCTCACTTTGAGCAACGGTGAAGAGATTTCTTATGACGGTTTAATCATTGCCACAGGATCTGTTGTCCGGCGTCTGACTGATGAGCCCGACTGGAAAGGCATCCATGTTGTGCGGACTCTTGACGATTCTTTGGCCTTGCGCGCCGAACTTAATCCCGGAAGCAAGGTTGTAGTCATTGGAGCCGGTTTTATCGGGCTTGAAGTAGCGGCCACGGCTCGGGCTCGGGGTTGCGAAGTGGTCGTTCTTGAAGGCGCAGCCGCACCGATGATGCGTGGCTTAGGAGCAGAAATGGGTCACGCGGCAGCGATGGTGCATGGCGATAATGGTGTCACTATGGCCTTCAATGTCCGGGTCACTGGTTTAGCACAAGGTCAGCCTGGCCATGTCGGAGGCGTGAATGTGCAAGATGGGCCGATGATTGTTGCCGATGTTGTTGTCGTCGGAATTGGCGTTAGCCCTGCCACACAATGGCTTGACGGAACGTCTTTAACATTGCGTGACGGAGTTGTCTGCGATGAAACTTTGAATTCCGGTATTGAGGGCGTGTACGCCGCGGGCGATGTCTGTCGTTGGTATAACAATCTCTACGACAAAGAAATGCGCGTCGAGCATTGGACAACAGCATCTGAGCAAGGTGCCGCTGCGGCCAGCAATTTGTTGGCGGTGTGGCGCGGCCAAGAACCAAAACCATACTCAGCAGTTCCATTTTTCTGGAGCGATCAATTCACTGCGCGAATCCAATTCTTGGGCCGTTGCGACGGTGATGAGACTCCGCACATTGTTGTCGGCTCGCCTGAAGAGAGATCTTTCGTAGCGCTCTATGAGAAAGATGGTTTGTTGAAAGCGGCATTGGGTGTCAGTCGTCCTCGACAACTGATGCCATTTCGAAAATTACTTTCCGAGCGCGCAACCTTTGCTGAGGCCATGGAGTTGGTTGCGACGTTTGTTGCAACCTGAACAAACTCGTGACATGAGCAAATTATTTGGTTAGTCTTTGATCGTGCCGATATCACGAGAGACTGAATGATGGCAAAGGTGGCCGACTAATGCCTCGTCTTGACGCAGAGCGAATCGCATTATGGAAATCATTTCAGATGGCAGGCGAAGTAGTTTCGCGTCGTATTGAGGCAGAGATGTTTGATGAGTTTCATCTCGCATTGCCGCAGTTTGACATGTTGGC
>WLTJ01000274.1 GCA_009705435.1 Actinomycetota bacterium
ACAGTCCAGCCCAGTCAAAATTATTTCGTCGATGTCCACTGGCACTTATTGCAGGAACCACCATTAACTCGAGCGGTCGAGTAACCGTCCGGAATCGATGGCGAATTGCGGGGCCAGGGTCTGCCCACTAACCAACCTAATATGTTCTGGGCGCGCGGTGTAGCAATATTCCAGGCCGCCAAAGTTGGATCCTTGATCGGCAATCTGTAGGTCACAACCAAAAGCGCTGACTGACTATCAATATAAAGATCGCCCCCAATCCACACCCCGAGGTGGCCTTGCGCCATATTGCGATTCCACCAAACATAGAGGGGTTTTGATTGATCCTTTGGCCGACCACTGGCTTGGGGTTTGGTGGTTTTACCCGAAGAATCTAACCTCACGAAATATGCACCTGCAGTATCACCGCCACTGAAAAGTCTTTGCCCTGGCTCGCGTAACTTGTCCATCAATAAGTACGCAAACCGAACACATTGAACTTTCCCCTTATTCCCATAATCAACGCGCTGCACATAGGAAGCACAGCGAATGATGCGCACCTGCACCGCAGCCAACTCCTCGGGTTGATCCACCGGAAGTTCTATTCCGCGTAAGCCTAAACAAGGATTCGAAACCTGTGATGCCTTCACTGCTCCTGGACCACACAGTGACAAGGCGACGAGAAGCAACCCCACCGCCCATTGAGTTTGCTGACGTGCCCTCATAGTTTCAGGCTAATGCTTGAGTGCCCGTTCAAGTTCAACGTCGCTCCAGTGGAGATGAACTCAAGAAGAGTCCGCCGCCCTGTCAAACCGAATTGATCAAGGAATAGCCGTGATAGCAGCGACCAAAAGACCGTCGGCCCCACGGCTTAAAAGGTCGTTGAAGTACTCCGTGGTCTCTTGAGATGATTCGGTCATCCAGACCCAAACTTCATAACCTTCGGCGTGCGCACGGTCGAAAGTCTCCTTGCCCAACACTTCAATGCCTTCGTAGATCGGTGGAGCCTGAAGGATGACATCGCGCGGGTCAAGTGCAGCACCCGCAAGATACCAATTCACAAGACTGGTCTGCCCAGGGCTCGTGGCTACATCAGCAATCAAAGAGCGAAATTCGGCAAGAACATCATCATTAAAAGAAACAACAACGACTGAATCGGTGCGATCCAGTTCGGTGATCAAGCGCGCCAACTCCTTTGCTGCTGCGAGGGCGCTGTCCAAGAGAACCTCACCCGATTCGGTTTCCGGGATTTTGATCTCAATATCAAGCGCGAAATCCGGGAAGGCGCGTGCGACCTGTTCGAAGGTTGCAACACCAAAATCATCAGCAGTGAAGCCTTCGGGTGGGGTCACTTCACCGGTACGAACACCACGGTAGATGTAGGCGTCTTCAGCAAGGGAGTGATCACTCCATACCCCACCCGAGAACCAATAAGCATTATCCATGGCTTGTAGTTCGCTTGCGGTGTACGAAGCAAATAAGCCAGTATTACTGGTGAGTCGATCAACAGTGTTGTCGTGTTGCACCATCAACACTCCGTCTGAACTGAGCGCAACATCCATTTCAAGAACATCAGCACCGTTTAATGCTGCTTGAGTGAAGGCATACATCGTTGAATGCGGCCAGTCAAAATCGCCACCAGCGTGAGCAATGACAACAGGTCGCTCGAGGGCGATCAAATCTGTAATGGTGGTTGCCTCAGGTGCAACAACTTTGTCTATTGCAAGCTCAGGAGCCGGGACCGTCGTCTCTGCAACCGTTGTTTCTGGAGCGTTGGTGTTTGTTGAGTCACTGCCACCGCCACATGCGGCGATAAGAAAAACTACGGGCACGAACAGTGCAACTAAACGCGATGCAGATCGCTGGTTTGAAGAAATATTCATAAGACCATTATGCCACCGAACTGATCTGCTCTCACATGCCGGGGACTTCGTTCACCTTTTCTTTACCCAGCGAACGTTTAATCGGCGGTCAAACGCCGAAAGGTTTCCACTTCTTGCGCATCATAGGCAGTGCCATCTGAGTGCAGGAGTTCATGAAACCACGGCTCGTCATTATTGACTCGTTCAGCCCATGAACGCCACGGAAACCTTGTTTGAGTTCTTCCATCAACTAATCCCCAGTTGATCGCCCCAACTCCCGCATCTTTAAAGACTGACAAAAGATCGACTGTTGAACCAGCAGAGCGGGCCAACCATTCAGTGCACAGCAGTGGACGACCATGAGTCGTTAGAGCGTTGATCACGGCCGTTAGTTTTTCGCGAGGCTCATAACAGTGAAATGAAATGATGTCACTTTGATCAATGATGAGTTGATTGAGTGAGTTCGTAGCCACCTGACCATCTTTATCGTATTCCCAGACCCCAACGGTGAGCGGCTGGGTAACAGCAACCTTGCGCGCCCAATCAAACACGGTTGCGACAAGTTCCGTTGCCGTGGCGATCTTGTCGTTGCGTGATCCAACTTTCAGAGTCACCACGTCGACTTGATCAGGCTCATTGAAGAGGTCCCAGGCGATCACGCGCTCATCATCTTTGAAAAATGAAAGCACTTCAAAAACATAGTTTCGCAACTCAGACCAACGCGAGCGATCATAGAAAATGTCCGAACCAGGACTTTGAACCCACATTGAGTTATGCAGAAAAGGTTTTGGCTCGGGTTGCTTACCTAATTGGGGCTTGGGGTTCCACACACCATCAAAGAGAACTGGGATGACACCAATGTCGTGTGACGCGGCCACAGCAAACACTTTCTCAATTCGTGCTAGAAAATCTGCCGAGGCTTGGGTGAATAGCAAATCATGAAGATAAATCCGAACGGTGTTCATGCCGATCGCCGCGGCCCACGTAAGTTCTCGTTCGATTGTGCTGATATCAAAAGTTTCGGCCTGCCACATTTCAAGCTGATTGCCCGCAGTGGACGGAGAAAAATTGCAGCCGACTCTCCAACCGACTTGCTCGCTCCATTGGCGTGCATCCTCTATTGACCAGCGATTTTCACTCACTCATCTATGTAATCATCCTCACACGAACGGCGACGAAGTGCGGAAGGGTTATGAACACGATTAGGCCTCAAATTAGGTGACTCATCTGACGAAGTGGTATCAAAAGAAGCTTTACTCGTGCAGGGCAAACCACATGTGA
>WLTJ01000275.1 GCA_009705435.1 Actinomycetota bacterium
AAGCGATCTTGACTTCGCAGCTCATCTTGATCGCTTGGGGTTCGATGAATTTTGGTGCGGTGAACACCATTCCAGTGGATGGGAAATGATCGCTTCTCCAGAAATGTTTTTAGCGGCAGCCGGTCAACGCACCCACAACATCAAACTTGGCACTGGTGTCATTTCATTGCCTTATCACCATCCCTTCAATGTGGCGCAGCGGATTGTGCAACTAGATCACATGACTAAAGGACGCGCCATGTTCGGTACTGGCCCCGGCGCGCTACCAAGTGATGCTTGGACCTTGGGCATTGACCCTCTCCTTCAGCGTGATCGCCAGGATGAAGCCATGGGGGTCATTTTGCGTCTGCTACGTGGAGAGGATCGTTTCTCTCACGAAAGCGAGTGGTTCACCCTCAAAGATGCACAACTGCAACTTCTCCCCGTGCAAGATGAACTGCCGATTGTGACGGCATCAACTTTGTCCCCCTCGGGCATGCAATTGGCCGGCAAGTACGGATGTGGAGTCCTCTCTATTGCTTCTAATAGCACTGCTGGTCTTGCTGCACTGCCAACGCAATGGTCCTTCGCTGAAGAGTCTGCTGTCAAACACGGACAAAATGTCGATCGTAGTAACTGGCGCGTGATGTTGAGTTTCCACCTCGCCGAATCTCGTGAAGAGGCCCGCAATCAAGCCGTTGATGGTCTGCAACGGTGGCACAACGAATACAACGTGTGGACTCTTGGCCGACCCGGTGCGCAGCATGTTGAAAACAAGTGGGAACTGATGGACATGATCACCGCTGGCGGCACTGCGATTATCGGCACACCTGATGATCTCGTGAAAACCATTCGTCATCTTCAAGAAATCACCGGCGGTTTCGGTGTCGTTCTCGGTTTCGCTCATGACTGGGCAAACAGAGAAAATACTTTGCGTTCATGGGATCTTCTTGCCCGCTATGTCATTCCAGAAATCAATCAAACCACCCTTGGCCAACGTGCGTCGATGAAATTCCTCAACGATAATCAGGCCACATTGATGGCTGGGGCTGGGGCCGCTGTGATGCAAAAGATTTTGGGTGACGAACGTGCTTCAGCAGAACTTGGCGTGATGATGCAACAAATGCAGGCTCAAACCGACGATCGTGGCGCAACTTTTCGACCTGGCGGGGGCGTGCGCGAGGATCAATTACCAACTGAAAAATAGTTTTAGTCGTCTTTTGTCGCCACTGCGTTGGGCGTGACATTCATCTTCGGGACATACTCGGCCACTTCAATATGGCGAGCAGCGGCACCCATCGTCTCTCGCAATTGTGAGCGACATTGTTCGCACGGTCCATAAAAACGCGCGTTGTGTAATGCCTGACAACGCGGACATGTTGATGATGTGGGCGCAAGAGTGATTGGTAAGCCGTCTTCCATATCTTACATCGTGCCACGCCCCTGTAAGACTTGGTGGATTAGATGACGTTCAGAGCATTGAGAACAGTTTCCGCATCAGCGTTACCGTTCTGCAAAACCGTGCTCTTCTGCCACGGCGAGCGCTTCGTCCCCCAAGAAACAAAATCGTGAGCAGTGCTTATCGCGCTCGGCGCATCGGCTTCGCGCCCCGGCGTCACAGTCCACAATTCCTCACCAGGTGCTACAACCCACGAACCACCACCCGCACCTTCGAGAACGAGGTTGAGTGTTTGGCGCGGCGCAGTTGCTAACGCTGGGCTGCACATTTGAGGAATCCCAGCCAACATCCATTCCACGGTGGCCCCAAGCGCCCCTGCATCTCGGGGTAATTCAGCGGCTCGAGGAACCGCAAAGCCAACATCGTGGCGAAGATGGCAGTAATGATCAAAGACAATGGCGTTAGCCAAAAGGTGCATCGGGTGTGCCCCGAGGTTTGACAACGGAATCACCGTGTCGGCCATCTCGGGCGTATTCATGAAAGCCAAAGCAGCAATTCCCTTGTCGCTCCACTCTAAATATTCGGCAAGAACTTGATCGCGGGTCCACGACTTACGTGCTTGGACAGGAACTTCAGCATCTTGTTCAACATCAACCCCAGCGCCACCCTCAATCGAATCGGGTTCGGTTATTGAATGAAACACGCTGGCCATATGACAGAACACATCCTGGACTCTCCAGCCCGTGCAACCGGATTGGGCACTCAATTCATCAGGCGTCAAAGATGTCAAAAGTTCAACAGCCCGACTTTGCTCACTCTTTAACGCTTCAATCGCTGACATCGTCATCACAAACCCCCAGATTGTTGTTAGGTGACTATATCTAACCTCTTAATGCATCCTCCAACAGTTGCCGTCAGCGTCGTTGGGCTCGGAGGTAGCCTGCCCATATGGCCGCAGACCTGATCTATGCATTTCGAATCACGCGTTTGCCTTTACTTGACGCGGGCGGCGCCAATATTGGGCGCCTCGACGACATCGTCATCGTCCCAGGTCGAGCAGGAAGCGCACCGCGGGTTGTCGGCTTCACTGCCACTAGCCAGCGCCGACGGATCTTCGTCAATGCTGGGCGAATCAGTGACCTAGGTATTGACGGCGCCCGCTTGCGTTCATGGGACATTGACCTCAACCCTTTCAAAATCAAAAAGGGTGAGCGCCTTCTTGGGCGCGATGTCATTGACAGCAAAGTTGGTCAGGAACATGTCAGTGATGTGGCCTTGCGTGAACGAAGTGATTCAAAGTCGGGAGGTTGGGAAGTCGCCCAGGTCCGACTGGCGACGCGCAGTGCGTTACGTCGTCGACCGACCCACCGCCTCGTTGATTGGCGCGAGGTTTCTCACCTCTTCGCTGCCGTCACCGAAATGGCTGCTGAGGCCGCGCGTCTTCACGACATGCATCCCACTGATGTGGCCGCAGTCGTTCGCTCATTACCCATTGCACAACGCCGACAACTCGCTGAAGCAATGGATGACGACCGTCTCGCTGATGTGCTGGAAGAACTTCCAGAGGCTGAGCAGGTCGGTCTCATTGAAGGTCTGGACATGGAACGTCTATTGGATGTTCTCGACGAAATGGAAGTCGACGACCTGGCCGACCTTCTCGCCGAAATGCCTGGCGAACAAAGAACGAAAATTCTTGACGCAATGGACGACGAAGATGCCGCAATGATGCGCCGA
>WLTJ01000276.1 GCA_009705435.1 Actinomycetota bacterium
GTGCATGATAAGGCTGGAGAACGCATCCTTGAGAGTTTGCTGATCTCTGCCGAGGAACGACTTCGTGAAGAAGGTATTCGCGGCACGATTTATCTTTTCAAGAACAACACTGATTCAGCGGGAAATAGTTACGGCTGCCATGAGAACTATTTGACGAGTCGAAGTGACGACCCAAGTGAGCATTCAAAAGCGCTCATTCCGTTTCTGGTGTCTCGTTCAATATTCACTGGAGCGGGCAAGATCGTGCACACCGCGAGGGGCCCGCTGTATTCAATCACGCAACGCGCCGACCATATTTGGGAAACGATGTCTTCGGCGACCACAAGAAGTCGGCCGATTATCAATACTCGCGATGAGCCTCATGCCGATGCAGAGCGTTATCGCCGTCTACATGTCATTGTCGGTGATTCAAATATGAGCGAATACTCAACTTTTGTCAAGATTGGTGCCACGGCGTGCATGCTGCGGATGATGGAAGACCCATCGGTGACACTTCGCGACATGACAATGGAAAACCCCATCAGGGCCATTCGTGATATCAGCCACGACATCACCTGTCGGCGGACCGTTCTCTTAGCTAGTGGACGGGAGGTCAGCGCTTTGGATATTCAACGTGAATATCTCAATGCGGCCTTGCAGTACGCGCAGACAAAGGGGTTCACTGATCTTGAACAACGTGCCCTTGAAATGTGGGAACATTGCGTGACAACGATTGAAGATGATCCCTTGAAACTTGACCGAGAGGTTGACTGGGTCATTAAGCACAAATTACTTGATGCCTACTGCGCCAAGAACGGTCTTGATTTAGGAGATCCAAAGGCACAGTTGATTGATTTGCAGTATCACGATATTTTGCGCTCTCGAGGATTATTCAACAAATTACAAGAGCGCAACATGGTGGAAAGAGTTTGTCTCGAGAGTGATATTGAAATGGCGATTGACGTGCCTCCTCAGACCACTCGGGCGCGTCTGAGAGGTGAATTCATCAAGGCTGCCAAAGCAAAGAACCGGGAGTACACCGTTGATTGGGTGCAACTGAAATTAAATGATCAGGCACAACGAACGGTGCTCTGCAAAGACCCGTTGAAAAGTCGTGATGAGCGAGTGGAGAAGTTGATCGCTTCGTTGTGAAGCGGGGCGCCATGTGGTCCCGTACTGTACGGTTACAGACGATGGATATTGACCTGACGGCAGTTGATGAGGAACCGACGGGGGAGTCCCCACGTAGCGACTTAAATGACAAACGCCGAGAGCAGATGCGCACTGTTTGGGAGTGGGTCATTGTTGTCGTCATAGCGCTAACGGCGGCAATGTTGATTCGCGTCTACGTTTTTCAGCAGTACTACATTGACGGGCCAAGTATGCAGACGACTTTGGAGCCTAATGACCGAGTATTGGTGAATAAACTCTCATACAGACTCCACGATATTCGTCGTGGTGATGTGATTGTCTTCGATCGTGTAACCAACGAAATCGTTCATGATGATTTGATAAAGCGTGTCATTGCTTTGCCGAATGAGACGGTCACAATTAAATCCTGCGTCGTATTCATTGACGGTCAAGAGTTACAAGAGCCTTACCTTGATCAGGATCAACTTTCAAACCCAGATCTGGGTGAGCGTTGTGGGTCACATACCGATCTCGCGCCAGTGCTCGTGCCTGAGAATCACGTATTTGTGATGGGAGATAATCGGCAACAAAGCTTTGACTCGCGAGACTTTGGAGCTATTGAAGAGAGCAAAGTGCGGGGCCGGGCTTTTGTCGTGTTATGGCCATTTGGCGCTTGGGCGTGGTTGTAGAGGTCTCTTGCTGCTGCGTCAGACGTGGCGGCTAAAGGCATCCATCATGCGGTCTGTGTGATCACTAAAGATCCCGTCCAGACCCATACGGAGTCCATCGCTAATGACATGTTCTTGTTGCATGTCCCAACCCAAGGTGTACTTCTTAAAGCGGTGAAAGAGCGTCACGAGTCCGCCATTCCAGTCGGTGTGGTGCATGTTGATGGCGTCGATTCCGCTCTCGTGGAGCGTAGCGGCTCGGCGCTCGGGGCCTTCTTTGATGCGTGAAAGGCGAGTGGAATCAACCAATTTTGCGTGGGTCAAAGCACGCCATTGGGCAACGAGTTCCCAGTTTGGATGACACAGCCAAAGATTTTCCTCAAGGTGAGGACGCACCTCGCGAACCGTCGCCAAAGTGGCGGTCAATGCCAATGGATCTTTGACATCTAAAGAAAGGTGGAAATCGCCGACACAGTTGCTCAGCATTAAGGCGAGGGAAGGAATATGAGATGGGAGGGAGTGAGATTTCAACTGGCTGATGGGCTGCTTGCGCCCCCATCGCCTGACAACACCGTCGTGATCGAGAACTGCGACATTGTCAGCGGTCAACCAAACGTCGCTTTCAAGTCCAGTAGCACCAAGACGTATCGCCAGGGCGAAAGCTTCCAAGGTGTTCTCCATGGCATGCGCCCGAGCACCCCGATGGGCAAAGCCGATGGGGGGATCGAGCAAAGAAGGTAGACGTTGCTGCACCTCTCTATGTTGGCACGCTGAGTGCCTGAGGGGGACGATCTTTATCTAGACTGCAAATGTGTTCAACCTGTCGGGAAGCGAGATCGTGGTCATTTTGCTCCTAGCGTTGATTGTGCTTGGACCAGAGAAGTTGCCTGAGGCGATTCGTCGTTTCGCTCGCGTCTACGGAGAAATCCGCAAGATGAGTACAGGTTTCCAAAGCGAATTCAAAACTGCATTTGACGAGCCTCTACGTGAACTACGGGAAACTGCTCAACTCACTAAAGATGCGGTGATGAAGCCTCTGCAAGAAGATCCAACTCCTTCCGTAGTAGCTGATGCGAGTGAAGCCGACCCTCCCCAAAAAGATACTGAAACATGAAATTGCCGTTTAAGTTTCGTTCTGCGCAGGCTCAACCCTCTGGTGGCGAGGCAATGACGTTGACGCAACATTTGGGTGAATTGCGCTCGCGTATTATTCGTTCAGTTTTGGCCGTGTCGCTAGGGATGATGGTGATCCTGGCCTTCTACGATCCCGTCTTGCGGTTCTTGCGCCAACCGTATGCCAATGTCTGTGCTCGTCGCCCCGA
>WLTJ01000277.1 GCA_009705435.1 Actinomycetota bacterium
AGAACCTTGCCGTTAAAGTCGCCGCGTTGGACTTGAATCAGAGATAAAAAGCGCGACAACATGTCAAACTCCTGGCCCTTGAGCATCGCCAGCTTCTGCAAATCAATCACCAGTTTTTCGCTGACGAAAACTGCCGATGCATCACCCGTAAAGTCATCTCGCGGTAGCAGTTGCTCAATAGACACAACATAAAACGTTGCCAAGCGTCGCAAGCGGGGCAATGAAATCGCCCGCTCTCCACGCTCATATGCACCCACTACCGAGGCTTTAAACTCTTCCTGTGATTGAAGTTCAACATCTTGAAGCGACATCTTCTTTTGCCGACGAATTGATCGCAAGCGCTCACCAACTTGGAGATTAAAGGCAAGTGACTCAGCATCATGTTCGTCAAAAGTTCTCTCCTCAGCCATGTTGCACCCTTTGCTGGCTCATCAATACTGCAGCGGCCACGGCGGCGGTCTCTGACCGCAAAATACCGCCAGGCAAACTCACACGTTGTTGGCTCAGGGCTAACTCTTGGTGAGTAAATCCACCTTCTGGTCCGATGACGATCACAGAAATCACGGAGTCAATACTTTGACCACCAGGTTCGGCAAAGGCCACATTCGGACCTTGTGAAGCAACGAAGGCTTCTAAGGAAAGAAAGACTTTGTGTACCTGTGGAATCGTCACACTTCGACTTTGCATTGCCGCCTCGCGAGCAATCTTCTGCCAGCGGGTTTGATTCTTAGAACCTTTGTCTTCGTCCCAGCGCACAATGCATCGCTCAGTGATGAGTGGCACGATGTGCTCAATCCCTAATTCGGTCAATTTCTGCACCACGAGGTCAGGTTTATCACCCTTGGTCACTGCGAAAGCCACTGTCAACTCACGCGATTGTTGAGGTGCCTCACGAATTTCCGAAGCCTCAATATCCAAAATTGTTGACTGGCGATATTGGCACATACGCCACGAGCCACGACCATCGCTGACTGAAACTACCTCTCCACCTCTCAAGCGCAGAACTTTACTGAGGTGATACATATCCTCTTCGCTCAAGACTGGTTGAGCGAGGTCAGCCACAAAAACGTGGGCAGCGGCTTGGCGCCGCTCATTCATGAGAAAGCCGATTTTATTTTAGAAAACAAACTCTTGTCGGCTGGTGCGACTTCTTCACCACGTTGCTGAGCAAACAAGCGTAAAACTTGCGCTTCGTCATCAGTCAATTTGTTTGGCACGACAACCTTGATAATCACTCGCAGATCACCGCGCCCTGAAGCCTGCAGCCGCGGCACGCCACGACGACGCAACATGAATTCACGTCCTGGTTGCGTTCCAGCGGGAATCAACAGTGTTTCATCTCCGTCAAGAGTGGCCAATTCAAGTGACACCCCAAGAGTCGCTTGGGCAATCGAAATTTCAACTTCAGTGATCAGATCAAAACCATCGCGCACATATCGGGCATGTGGCTTCACTCGCAGGCGAACAAATAAATCCCCTGCTCCGCCACCGCGCTCACCGACTGCTCCGCGACCTGTGAGACGCATCGTTGAACCAGAGTCAACTCCCGCAGGTACATCAACTGCATAGTTTTTTTCGGTGATCACACGACCTTTACCCGAACACGGTACACACGGAGTGACAATCACTTTGCCGAAACCGCTGCATCGAGGGCAGGCCGACATGGTGACCATCTGCCCTAACAAACTTTGGCGCACGCGTTGAACTTGACCCACTCCATTGCATTGCGAACAAGTAACTGCTTGGGTTCCTGAACCTGCTCCGCTACCTGAGCAGTCCTCACATGCCAAAGCAGTGCGCACATCAACCGAAATGTTGGCTCCAAAAACAGCCTCTTCAAATGTCAGGTCGGCAGTAGTTTCTAGGTCCTCGCCGCGTGGCGGACCCGTTGGACCGCGCTGTGAACCAAAGGGGCTTCCACCAAAGAAATTCTCAAAGATATCCCCGAGTCCTCCTCCGCCGCCAAAGAAATCACCACCGCCGCCGCCACTGCCGGAGACACCTGCTTCGCCGAAGCGGTCGTAACGAGCCCGTGAGTCGGCATCAGATAAAACTTCATACGCTTGAGCCACTTGCTTGAACTGCTCTTCAGCGGCCGAATCACCAGGGTTCGCGTCTGGGTGCAATTGGCGTGCCTTGACTCGATAGGCCTTTTTGATTTCATCGGCGGATGCGTTGCGATGGACGCCCAAAAGTTCGTAGTAATCAGCCATCATCGTTCTTTTTCTGTCCTGTCTCGTCAGCCTTCGCCGAGTCGACGCCCCAATCGATCTGAGACCACTGCAACGGTAGCGAGGGCTTGACGATAATCCATACGAGTGGGCCCTAAGACACCAACTGTTCCCATCTGTTCGCCATCAACAACGACGGGCGACACGACGACCGAGCAACTTGCCAAAGGCTCAATGCCATGTTCGGCGCCGATCGACACGCTCAACCCACGATCCAAAATATCGCGCACGAGCGTCACTACTAAATATTGCTGTTCCAAAGTTTGCAGAACCTGACGTACGACATCAACGGCATCAAAAGCGGAGGCCATTGAGGCAGCACCACCAACATAGACAGAATCATCCGCGCCGACATGACTGAGTGCCAACATCGCTCGACGACAAATGTCATCCACGCCTTCATCGCCACTTGAGGAGATGTCGTTACTTCCTGACAATCCGTGTCCCATCATCGCCTGCCGAAGATGCACAGTCGCCGCGAGCAGACGCGACTCCGGGATCTCAGAATCAAACTCAAGATGTTCACTTTCAACAGCTCCATTTGACATGACGGCGACGACCATTGCTTGACGCGCCGACAAGCCCACAACTTGCACCGAACGAACTTCGGCTCGCTCAACTTTTGGTCCAACAACCACTGAGGCATAGTTCGTCAGTCCAGCTACAAGATGCGATGTGCGCGCCAGCAATTCTTCCATGCGACCATGCGCACCGTTGAAAAAATCACGGACTTGGCTGACCTTGAGATCGTCTAATTGACCTGGCTGACTGAGATGGTCAACGAAAAAGCGATACCCCTGATCGGTCGGGATACGGCCTGCCGAGGTATGGGGTTGAGCAAGAAAACCTTCTTGTTCCAAAAA